>JAFASD010000354.1 GCA_019244945.1 Acidobacteriaceae bacterium
GCTTGGGATGAAGTGCTCGAGCCTTTGTCAAACATTGTCGACGTATATATGAACAGGCTGCGCAAAAAGCTCGACGGCGGGTTTCAACAACGCCTCATTCACACGCGCCGCAGTGAGGGTTACATGATCTCGGTGGATGACCAGACCAGCAAAAACAAGGCTCCTCTGTGCGAAGCCTCTAGTCGAGTTTCTTCAGCTCTTCCGTTACCAGCGCGGTGGGCAGAGGCAGGAAGATCCCTTCTTTGACGACAGCGTCCTGTCCTTGTTTGCTCAATACAAACTTTAGGAACTCCCGAACTTTAGGATCTAGCGGTTGTCCAGGCCTTCTGTTCACATAAATGTAAATGACCCTACTCAGCGGATATTGCTGGTTCAACACTTCATCAAACGTGCCTTTATAGAAAGGACCGCTGCTGGTTCTCGCGAGTGCTACCGTCTTTGCACCCCGTGTTTGATTCCCAAATCCGGCATAACCGATTGCATATGGGTCTTTGGCAACGCCTTGGGCGATCGCATCCAGAGCCGCGAGAGAGCCGACCGTCGTTCGCTCCGTAATCCCGTCCTTGTAGTCGCCACCATCAAGAATTCGGAATTGCAAGAAGTGAGCGATCCCGTTCGGCCTGATGAGACCCCAGAGGTGAATGGGCTGGTTCGCATATTCGCCTTGGACGCCTACGTCGCCCCAGGTGCTTACTTCTTTGTAACCGCGCTTGTGGGTTGTTGAGTACATCGCGTCAATTTGGTCAAACGTCAGCTCGCGAATTGGGTTCTTTTCATTGACGAAGAATGCAATCGCATGCGTCTTGCCCGGAGTGCGGTAGCTGCCTCCCGCGACGCGCACGGGAAACGGTTTGTAGCCGAACTTGTCCACAAACTCCTTCTCTTCATTGGGGAGCATCTCGCGCGCTACCGGCCCCAACTCCGCCAATCCTTTTATAAGCGCCGGGCCTGCTGTGCCGGACGCCTTCGCTTCCATGTCGAAGCTCATATCGGGGTAGATTTTTTTGAAATCTTCGATCCAATGTTTCACAAGCGTCTCCATGGTGTCGGCGCCCACGCTGCGCAGATGGCCGGACAGCGAGCTAACCGGCTCATATGCCGGAACACCCGCAAACGGCTTGGCGCGATAGGTTTCTTGGAATTCACCTTTGACGGCATGCTGTGCGTGCGAGACCGTACAGAGTAGCGGGGCTAGAAGTAAAACTGAGAGTTTATGCCCGGTAGGACCGACAGTGTTCATATTTTTCGGGCTGATCGTATAACAACGAACATTAACGAACCATGAACCGCAACTGGAGTTATGGTGCGTTAAGATCGGCAGGCGTATGCTCGGGTTTACGCTCGCTTTTGCTTAAGCAACTCCGAACTACGGGTTCCGTCCTGCTGGTGGGCTTATGCGTCCATCTCTTTTCCAATCTGAACGCACAAGCTCGTGCTGAATTGCCCATCTACACCCCGACCATTGCGGTTTCCGGAGTCATTCGCGTTTGGGGTAGCACAGAGATGGCGGGTGTCTTGCGCAAGTGGGAAGAAGGTTTCAAGGCGCATCAGCCCCAGATCCGTTTCGACGATCATCTCTACGGCACCGCTTCTTCAATTGCGGGATTATATACGGGAGTCGCAGATGTTGCTTTACTCGGCCGTGATATATGGCCGATCGAGAGAACTGCTTTCGAGTCGGTCCTTCACTACGACTCGACGGGAATTCAGGTGGCGACCGGGAGCTATGACGTTCCGAAGGCAGCGTATGCGCTCGTTCTGTACGTAAACAGAGCCAATCCGTTGTCTCAACTCACTCTCAAGCAGTTAGCCGGCGTGTTTGGCGTTCCTATAGAGACCGTACATGGCACAGCCATTAGCACTTGGGGTGAACTCGGGTTAGGGGGCAGCTGGTCACAATTGCCGCTGCATCTTTACAGCTTCGACTACGATAATGACAAAGCGATATTCTTCCGTCGAACGATTTTCGCGGCGAGATATCACTCGAAAGACAGCATCAGAGAATTTACGAACCGCATCAACAGCGACGGATCGATTACTGATTCGGGTCAATTGATCTTGGATGCGCTAGCGAACGATCCGTTGGGAATTGCGGTATCAAATCCTCATTACGCTAACGATCACGTAAAGCCGCTAGCACTCTCCGCGGATGGCAAGACGTTCGTTATGGCGGATAAGAGAAGCGTGATGGAACGCGCCTATCCCTTGAGCCGTCCGGTTTGGATTCACGTAAATCTTCCGCCGGCGGGGCGACTAGACGTCAAGATTTCAGAGTTCCTCAGCTATGTGTTGAGTGAGGAGGGCCAGGAGTGCGTCATTCAGGACGGAACGTACCTGCCGCTCACCGCGAAGCTAGCGGACGAACAGTCGCGCAAGGTGAAGCCACCGCTGCGCTAAAAGGCGTGGCGGTAAATCGAAGGTAATACCTTCTTTATGGATCGCCTCGCCAAGGAAGCCCGAGGGGCGATATCTTAGGAGACAGCCCAGGAGAGGTCAGGCGATTCCTGTGAGATTGCTGATTTCTCGCCTCGCGTTAGGCTCTTGAAGTTCGCTCGCCCGCTTATACCAAAGGACAGCGGTTTCCCTGTTCTCCGAAAGACCGGCGCGTCCGCACTGATATAGGAACGCGAGATT
>JAFASD010000443.1 GCA_019244945.1 Acidobacteriaceae bacterium
ACTTGGAAGAGAAGATACCCGATGAAGAAAATCCCGGCCGCCGTGCCGTACACCGCATCACTGATTTTGAGATCCTGCTGCATCTGCAGCTTGGCGAATCCCACATTCACCCGATCGAGGTACGCAAAGATGTAGCACAGGAACAGAAAAGGGATGAGCCGCCGCGTCACGCGCCGGTAGATCCGTTCTTGGAACTCGGGCGCGTATTCCGGCCGTGCCGGCGCAGGCTGGGGTGTCATGATTCCTTCACATCCTATCGCCCTGAGTCACAGGTCTTTCGAAACAATCGTAAGCCCCCGAAGTGTAAGGACGATAAGAACGTTGAGCTTTCTATGTCGATACTTGAGGCTCGTGAGCTCCATCCCTCTCCTACACTGGTAGAGGAATCTATGGAGTCTCCTCCCGAGCACCCCAGTCGAGCCGTGATCATCGGCGCCGGACCGGCCGGCCTCACAGCCGCCTATGAACTGTTGACGCGCACCGACATCGTGCCCCTCGTGCTCGAAAAAACCGACTACATGGGTGGAATTTCCCGCACGGTGAACTACAAAGGAAACCGCATCGATATCGGCGGTCACCGTTTTTTCTCGAAATCCGATCGCGTCATGCAGTGGTGGCTGAACATACTCCCCATGCAGGCCATCGAAGGCGAGCAGGCCGATATCACCTACCAGCGTCAGACCACTTCCGTTCCCGCGCATCCAGTGCCCGCTGATCCCGAACGTGATGATCGCGTCATGCTGGTGCGCAATCGCAAATCGCGCATCTATTTCATGCGCCGTTTTTTTTCTTATCCGATCACTCTGAGCGGCGACACGCTACGTAAGCTCGGCCTCATCCGAACCATCCGCATCGGCCTCAGCTATCTTTACTCCGTCCTGTTTCCCATCAAGAACGAGAAGAATCTCGAAGAGTTTTTTATCAACCGTTTTGGCCGCGAGCTCTATCTCACTTTTTTCAAGTCCTACACCGAAAAAGTCTGGGGCATCGAGTGCAAAAATATCAGCGCCGAATGGGGCGCGCAGCGCATCAAAGGGCTTTCCATTTACAAAACCATCACTCACGTTTTGAAAAAAATGCTGCCCAAGCGCAAGGGTGATATTTCGCAGAAAGACGTCGAAACTTCACTGATCGAACGTTTCCTCTATCCCAAATACGGACCCGGGCAGATGTGGGAAGAAGTCTCCGGCATGGTTCGCAATCTCGGCGGGCAGATTCTCATCCACTGGAATGTCGAAGAGATCGAGCGTACTGACACGCGCATCACTGCCGTCATTGCTCGCCACACGCAAACTGGCGAGACACGCTGCTTTCGAGGAGATTATTTCTTCTCCACCATGCCCGTAAAAGAGCTGATCGCCGACATGAATCCGCCGGCTCCTCGAAGTGTCAGCGAAATCTCCGATGGCCTGATGTATCGCGACTTCATCACCGTCGGCGTTCTCTGCGAGCGCATCAAGCTGCGCGAATCCTCCGGTGAACTCGTGCAGGATAACTGGATTTATATTCAGGAACCGGACGTGCTCGTCGGCCGTTTGCAGATCTTTAATAACTGGAGCCCGTTTATGGTGGCGCAGTCGGGGAAAATCTGGATCGGCCTCGAATACTTCTGCAACGATACGGACGCGTTGTGGCACAAAACCGACGCCGAGATGATCGCACTCGCCCAATCCGAGCTGGCTTCCATGAACATCCTCGAAACCCAGGACGTCGAAGATGCGACTGTCATTCGCATGCCGAAAACGTATCCCGCTTACTTCGGTTCCTATGACCGTTTTCCCGAAGTGATTTCCTGGGTAAATCAGTTTGACAATTTATTCCTGGTCGGCCGTAACGGTATGCACAAGTACAACAATCAGGATCATTCCATGCTCACCGCCATGACTGCCGTCGACAACATCATCGAAAACGTTCGCAGCCGTGACAATCTTTGGGCGCTTAACACTGAACAGGAATATCACGAAGAAAAGCGTCAGGCCCCAGTAGCCAAAACCGAACCGGAACTGCAGCGCACCCGTTAACGCTGCTGATGTAACCGATAGTACCCGTGAACATTCTAGGCAGTACAACCGCTAGCGAGCAAAATCCATTCCGGAAGTATCATGGAAAGTGGCTTCGTCCTCTCTCACTTCCCGCGGAATTCCATGATTTTGGATAGTGACCTCGAGGTACCCTCGGCCGCGCCCGTGGACGTTTCTCGCAGCCCGTATCTCTCAACATTTTCTCGCTTCCGCGCGCCCTTCGTCCTTCTGCTCCTGTTCTGTATCGTGTTACTGCTGCAGGTCGCTAGCGGTGCATATCACGCTGAATTCGGAGGGTATGCGGATCCTCCCGCCCACTACGTCACCTCGCTCATGCTGCGTGAGTACGTCCTCGGCCCTGCGCCGCTCTCGCCCATCGAGTTCGCCAGAAATTACTATCACCACTACCCGAAAGTGGCGCTGGGTCATTGGCCGCCAGTCCTCTATGTTGTTCAGGGACTCTGGATGACCTTGTTCTCTCCCTCTCGCGCTTCCGTTCTCCTCGAACTGGCACTTACTACCGCATTGCTCGCCTACGCCGTCTACGCTGAAGCGCGCCGCTGGTTCGGATTGTGGGTCGGTATTCTCGCCGCGCTGCTGACAGTCTGCCTCCCTCTAGTTCAGACGTACACGGATGAAGAGATGGCCGAAACGCTTCTCACCCTGTTGTGTTTCCTGAGCACCATTTCGTTCATCCGCTACCTCGACACGGCGCACTGGAAACATAGCGTCTCGTTCGGCATTTTTTGCTCTTTGGCGATTTTGACCAAAGGAAGCGGCTGGCTCCTGGCTATGATTCCTCCCATTGCCATCGT
>JAFASD010000464.1 GCA_019244945.1 Acidobacteriaceae bacterium
GGCAGGAAGAAACGGAAGTAGAGACATGGCGGCATCAACACAAACGGCGGAAAAGGCCGGTCATAAGAACGAGAAGGTCGGTGAAGTCATTTCGACCAAGATGGCGAAGACCATTGTGGTCGAGGTGACGCGGCGGACTTCGCATCCTGTCTACAAGCGGATCGTCATGAAGCGGAAAAAGTTTTACGCGCATGACGAAGAGCAGTCGGCGCAGGTCGGGGACGTAGTACGGATCATCGAATGCCGTCCGCTGAGCCGATTGAAGCGCTGGGAGTTGGGCACTGTGATCCGGCGCGCCGTCCAGGTTGGAGGAGAACATCCGGCACTCGAAGCTGGCGCTGATACGAGCGTAAAGAAGACGGTCAAGAAGAAGTAACCGAACGCCCGTCACGCCATAGGAGAAAAACGTCATGATTGGAATGCGAACGATTCTGGAGGTCGCCGATAACAGCGGCGCGCGCAAGCTGCAATGTATTTTGCCGCGCGGCGGCGATCTCGGGCTTCGCGCGGGTTTGGGCGATGTGATCACGGCCAGCGTGAAAGAGGCCGCGCCCGATTCCAATATCAAAAAAGGCAAAGTAGTTCGTTGCGTAATTGTGCGTATGCGGAAAGAGACGCGCCGGAGAGACGGCACCTACATTCGGTTCGATTCGAACGCGGCCGTGCTGATCAGCGAGGTTGGCGAACCGATCGGTACCCGCGTGTTTGGACCGGTGGCGCGCGAGCTTCGCGACAAGCGCTTCATGAAAATCGTTTCGCTCGCGCCGGAGGTGATTTAGCTCATGCCGAAAATTGCCTATCAACGGCGTCAGGAAAAAGGTGAGCGGAAGCCGCTCCGCATGAAGATCAAGAAGGACGATCTGGTGAGGATCCTTTCGGGAAGCGACAAAGGCAAGACGGGAAAGGTGCTGGAGGTGAATCGCTTTTCCCGCAAAGTAACCGTCGAAGGGGTGATGGTGGTGAAGCGCCACACCCGGCCCAATCCATCGAAGCAGATCAAAGGTGGAATCGCGGATAAGCCCATGGCGATCGATGTTTCGAACGTGATGATCCTTACCGCGGGCGGGGTCCCCACCCGGATCGGCTACAAGGTAGAAACGGTAGGCGGTAAAGTGCGGCGCACGCGCATTGCCCGAAAGGGCGGCGAGACGCTGGAGAAGAAGTAGCGTATGGCGGAAAAGAAAGAAAAAAAACCGGCTCAACCACAGCAGCAGCCAAAGCAGGGCAAACCATCCAAGGGCAAAGCAGAGGCTGCCGCGGCAGCCGAGCCGAAGGGCGCCGCGCAAGTGAAAGCCTCGAGCGGTGGGAAAGCTCGCCTGCGGGAACAGTATGTGAAGAGCGTCGTACCCACGCTACGCAAGGATTTCGGCTATAAGAATCCCATGGCTGTACCTAAGATCGAAAAGGTATCGATCAATATCGGTCTCGGTGAGGCGTCGGGAAACAGCAAGCTGATGGATAGCGCAGTGAATGAATTGTCGGCGATATCCGGTCAGAAGCCCGTCATCACAAAAGCCAAGAAATCGATCGCGGCTTTCAAACTGCGTGAGGGCATGTCGATTGGTTGCATGGTGACGCTCCGCGGAGACCGGATGTATGAGTTTCTGGATCGCCTGATGAATGTGGCGCTTCCCCGCGTCCGCGACTTCCGGGGCGTTTCTCCGAAGTCGTTTGATGGACGTGGAAATTACACGCTGGGGTTGAAGGATCAGTTGATCTTCCCCGAGATCGATTACAACAAGGTAGACAAGGTGAAAGGCATGAATATCAGCATCACGACCAGCGCGAAGACAGACGCTGAGGGGTTAGCGTTGCTGCGCCATATGGGCATGCCCTTCCGTCAGTAAAGGATTTGCATGGCAACTACAGCAAAGATCGCTAAAGAAGAGAAGAAGCCCAAATTTGAGGTGCGCCTCCGCAACCGTTGCAAGAACTGCGGGCGTCCGCGAGGATTTTTACGCAAGTTCTCGTTGTGCCGGATCTGTTTCCGGAAATTCGCTCTCGCCGGCGATATCCCCGGCGTCACGAAGGCCAGTTGGTGAAAAGGAATAAGCAATGACATTAGACCCCATTGCCGACATGTTGACGCGGGTGCGCAACGCCCTGATCGCGCGCCATCCGAAAGTGGACATCCCTGCCTCGCGGCTCAAGAATGAACTCGCGCGCATTCTCAAGGAAGAGGGCTACATTCTCAATTACAAGCTGACGGAAGAAGGCCCGAAAAAGTACATTCGTATTTACCTGAAGTACACGCCGTCGAACCTTCCCGTCATTTCGCGGATCGAGCGTGTGTCGCGTCCGGGATGCCGTGTTTATGTAGGGAGCAAGGATATTCCGCGCATTCTCGGCGGTCTCGGGATTAATATTCTCACTACGCCGAAGGGCATCATGACCGGCGCATCTGCCCGAAAAGAAGGCGTTGGCGGCGAAGTGCTGTGTCAGATCTGGTAAGGAATTTCCGTTTATGTCACGAGTAGGCAAAAAGCCCATTCCGCTTCCTAAAGGCGTAAAAATCAACATCGGCGAACGGCTCGAAGTGGAGGGCCCCAAGGGGAAGCTGAGCGTTCCGATACCGCCCGGAATCCGATTCGAACAGAAGAATAATCACCTGGAAGCCCTTCGCGACGATGACAAAGTAGCTGCTTTACACGGGCTGACCCGCGCACTTGCGGCGAATGCGGTCCAGGGCGTTTCCACCGGCTTCACGCGGGAACTCGATATTGTCGGAACCGGCTATCGCGCCGACGTGAAGGGCAAAGTCGCCACGTTCACGCTGGGGTACTCGCATCCGATCGAATTCATTTTGCCGGGCGGCGTGGACATGAGAGTCGATAAGCAAACGCATTTAGTTCTGACCGGCTATGACCGGCAAACGGTGGGGCATGTGGCCTCGCAAATCCGGGCGCTGCGGCCGCCGGATCCTTACAAGAACAAGGGAATCCGCTACACCGGCGAGGTGCTGCGAAAGAAAGCCGGGAAAACCGGGGCGGGAGCTAAATAATGGCGCGTGAGTCTAAGAACGAGATTCGGGTGCGCATTCACAAGCGCATTCGAAGCCGGGTGGCTGGGAACCAGGATCGCCCGCGTCTGGTTGTATTTCGCAGCTTGAACCACATCTACGCTCAATTGATCGACGATCAGCAAGGCCACACCCTGGTCGCGGCCGCCTCAACGGAAAAGGATCTCCGCGGCAAGGGCGGCAACACGGAGGGCGCGAAGCTGATTGGCAAGGCGGTCGCCGAGCGCGCTAAGGAGAAAGGCATCACCAAGGTAGTGTTCGACCGCGGAGGCTACCTGTATCACGGGCGCGTGAAAGCGCTTGCTGACGCTGCCCGGCAGGCAGGACTGGAGTTCTAAACTAGATGGCATTAAACGGAAAGCCGAAAAGGCTCGACACGCACAACCTGAACCTCAAAGAACAGGTCGTCAGCATTAACCGCGTCACGAAAGTCGTCAAGGGCGGCAAGAATATGAGTTTTTCGGCGCTCGTGGTCGTCGGCGATCCCAGCGCTAAAGTCGTCGGGTACGGTACGGGAAAAGCGAAGGAGGTTCCTTCCGCCATCAAGAAGGGCATTGAAGCGGCCAAGAAGAACCTGCGCAAAGTGAACGTGCTGCCAACCACCATTCGACATCCGGTTTTGGGACGCTTCGGTAGTGGTCTCGTTCTTTTGAAACCTGCTCCGGAAGGCACTGGTGTGATCGCCGGCGGTCCCGTCCGTGCGGTGATTCAGGCGGTCGGGATTCCCAACGTGCTGACGAAATCCATCGGCTCGCATAACGCTCACAACGTTGTGAAGGCGACGATCGACGCTTTGGAACAGCTTTGTGATAAAACTGCCATCGCCGATATGCGCGGTTTGCCTGTGGAGAAACTATAGGAGCGCTAACATGGCCGAAGGGAAAATCAAAATTAAACTGGTCCGCAGCCCGATCTGCACGCCTGAAAAGCACAAAAAGATCGTGAAATCGCTTGGGCTGCACAAGATCAACCGCGTCGTCGAACGGCCCGATACGCCGGGTTTTCGTGGGATGGTAGCGAAGGTGCCGCACTTACTGGAGATCGTGAAAGAGTAGGTTTATAGGAAATGAATCTAAGTAATCTGCGGCCTCCTAAGGGCCAAAGACATAAGAAGCGACGTTTAGGGCAGGGGATGGGTAGCGGCCGCGGCAAGTATTCGGGCCGGGGCGCCAAAGGCGCAAAATCCATCTCGGGTTACAGCAAAATGCGAGGCTTTGAGGGCGGCCAAATGCCACTTCATCGGCGGCTTCCCAAGCGCGGCTTCACCAACATCTTTCATAAGGAGTACGCTATCGTCAATATCGGCGCGCTCGAGAAACTCGAAGGCGATGTCTTCACGCCGGAGTCTCTGGCCGCGAGTGGCGTAGTCAAGAAGCTCAACTCGGGACTGAAGATTCTGGGCAACGGCGAGCTGACGAGAAAAATCAGCGTGAAAGCTCATGTGTATTCAAAATCCGCTTTGGACAAAATTCAAAAGCT
>JAFASD010000477.1 GCA_019244945.1 Acidobacteriaceae bacterium
ATCGCGCGAAACATCGACGCCCTGCTCGCGTTTGAACTCCTGAATCAACCAGTCGATAATTCTCTGGTCGATGTTGTCGCCGCCCAGGTGCGTATCCCCGTTGGTCGATTTCACTTCTACGACGCCGTCGCCGACTTCCAGAATCGAAATGTCAAACGTCCCGCCGCCGAAGTCGTAAACCGCAATCGTCTCGTCCTTCTTCCTGTCCAACCCATAGGCCAGCGCCGCCGCCGTCGGTTCGTTGATGATTCGCATCACCTCGAGACCAGCAATCTGCCCGGCATCTTTCGTGGCCTGCCGCTGCGCATCGTTGAAATAGGCCGGCACCGTGATCACGGCCTTCGTGACTTTTTCGCCGAGATAAGCTTCCGCGGCTTCCTTTAACTTCGTCAAAATCATCGCCGAAATTTCAGGCGGAGAATACTTTTTGCCCTGTATCTCGACGCGAGCGTCCCCGTGGTCCCCGGTCGTAACCTTATAAGGAACCAGCTTCATTTCCTCGCTCACTTCGTTGAAGCGGCGGCCCATGAAGCGCTTGATCGAATAAACCGTGTTCTCCGGATTCGTCACTGCCTGGCGCTTTGCCACCTGCCCGACCAGGCGTTCTCCGTTTTTCGTGAATCCCACCACCGACGGCGTCGTCCGGCCGCCTTCTTGGTTCGGGATCACAGCAGGCTGTCCGCCCTCCATCACCGCTACCACTGAGTTTGTGGTACCAAGATCAATTCCGATAATCTTACTCATGTGTTTTCAGTCCTCATTTTGCGACCGCGACGAGCGGCACACTATTTAGCACATCTCCATTATTGAATATGAGTCTCCGATTGTCAAGTTCCTTCATCGTAGGATTTTTCCTTTCTCTCGCGACCTGTGTAGCTCAGCATACACTCATGATCGCTGCCGCAGCCGACCTCACCGCCCTCGAACCAGAACTCGCCCGCCACGCCTCGCTTCGTTTCGTTACCGGCGCAAGCGCCACCTTGGCCCAACAAATCGAAAACGGAGCGCCCTACGATGTCTTCCTCTCGGCCAACGCCCGGTTTGTCGACGACCTCGCGTCCAAACGCAAAATCGAACCTAACTCCGTGAAAGCCTACGCTATCGGCCGCGTCGGCGTTCTCTGGCGAGACGGCAAGCCCCATAGGATCAGAGATTTAGCGCAAAATTGGGTTCGTTTCGTAGCGCTCCCCAACCCCCAGCTAGCCCCTTATGGCGTCGCCGCCCAGCAAGCATTGGAGCATGCCGGCCTATGGGAGTTCGTTCGGCAAAAAGCGGTATACGGCGAAAACGTCCGCCAAGCCCTTCAGCTCTTCGAGAGCGGCAACGCCGATGCCGTGCTAACCTCGGCTGCCCTGCTGCAAGACAAGAACCCGCAGGTAATCCCTCCAGACTGGCACCAACCCATCATCCAAAAAGCCGGGATTGTGTCCGCCAGCCCCAATCAGGCCGAGGCCCAAAAGTTCTTAGATTTTCTCCTGAGCCCAGCCGGCCAGGCCATCTTCGCCAAATTCGGCTTCAGCCCGCCGAATCAGTGAGAGCTACGCCTTCGGATGCGCCTGATCGTAAACCGCCTGAAGATCCTTGAGCGACACGTGCGTATACTTCTGGGTCGTCGAAAGCCGAGCATGGCCGAGCAGCTCCTGGATCGCTCGCAAGTCTGCCCCATCGCTCAGCAAATGCGTCGCGTAAGCATGGCGGAAGCTGTGCGGGTGAACCGTCGAATCGCCGGTTATCACCAGCGCGTATAGCTTGACCAATCGCCGCACCTGGCGATCGCCCAATCTCGTGCCCCGCGAATTGACGAACAGTGCCCGCTCGCCCGGGGCAGCCGGACGCACCCCGAGATACTGCTCAATGGCGGCAATGGCCCGCCCTCCCACAGGAACCTGCCGCTCTTTGTTTCCTTTCCCTCGCACCCGCAACCAGCCCTCACGTAAGTCGAAATCTTCGAGGTTGATGCCGACCAGCTCACTCAGGCGGATTCCACATCCATACAGCACTTCGAGAAATGCTAAATCGCGCTCGTGCGAAGGCTTTTCGACCCCATCACCAGCCTCAATCGCATCCAGTAAATTATTCGTTTTCTCCGCGCTCATCACTTCGGGCAAACGCTGGCTGACTTTCGGCGTTCGGAGCCGGGTCGCGACATTTTGCGAAAGCACTCCTCCTTGCCTCAGAAACTTGAACATCGCTCGCACCGCGGCAATCTTCCGGCGGATAGTCACAACGGTCAGCCCTTGATCGTAGAGGCTGGCCAGCCACTCGCGCACTAGGGCGATGGTCAGTTCTTCCACCTCAGGCGCAGTCTCTCCAGGCGGTTCGAAATAGGTTACGAATTGATCGAGGTCTGAGGCGTAGTTGCGCAGCGTGTGCTTCGACGCGCCGCGCCTCTCGAGCTCAGCAAGATACTTCGAGATGCATTCTTTCAGCGCAGCCATTCAGGAACCGATCCATCGCGCGCGCCGCCCGGGAACAGACTTCGGCGTGCCGCGCCTTCTTATCGTGCCGAAATTTCCGCTTCGCCTCGTCATCCAACGCAGGCAGCAGATCGAAGGTAATGTTCGCAGGCTGAAAATGATCAACGTCTGCGTGTGTAATGTAGTGACACAAGCTGCCGAGAGCAGTTTCGCGAGGGAACACCTCAGGCGCCTCGCCTTGCAACAGAGCCGCTGCATTCCTCCCCGCAATAAGCCCGGTGGCAATCGATTCCGTGTAACCCTCCACGCCCGAAATCTGTCCAGCGAAAAAGATTCGCGAATCATTCTTCAACTGCAGGGTCGGCTCGAGCAGTGCAGGCGAGTTGATGTAAGTGTTGCGATGCATTTGCCCGAACCGCAAAAACTCGGCGTCCCGTAATCCTGGCATCATGCGAAAGATCCGAGCCTGATCGCCGAATTTCATATGGTTCTGAAACCCGACCAGATTGTAACTGTCGGCCCGCTGATTCTCTTGCCGCAGTTGAGCCGCTGCATACGGCCAACGCCCCGTCCGCGGATCGTCCAAGCCCGCCGGCTTCATCGGCCCGAAACGAAGCGTATCCTGCCCGCGCCTTGCGATCTCTTCAATGGGCAAACATCCCTCGAAGTATGGAATTTTATCTTCTT
>JAFASD010000451.1 GCA_019244945.1 Acidobacteriaceae bacterium
TTTACTCCCTCTCGATGTGGGATGCTGTCGATTAAAAGATTGGAGGGAATTTCATGCGCGTTGCCATGGTGGTGCTGGTGCTTGCGCTGGCCGGGCATACGAGCCGGGCTGCTGATACGTCGGACGCGACGTACGGTCCTTTGTGGCTTTACAACGGCGCCTGGCAGGTGACCCAGGACGGAAAAAACCCGGAGGAGCTGAAAAACGAATGCGCTTTGGTCGGCATCTACTTTGCCTGCCAACAGATTGTGAACGGCAAGCCCAGCGAGCTACTGATTTTTGTTCCGGCAAACAAGCCCGGCCATTACTATACGCAAAGCGTGATGCCGCAGGGTCGGGCCGGCGGACGAGGTGACCTGGAGATTTCGGGCGATCGTTGGACCTACACCAGCACGTGGGATGAAGGCGGTAAAACGACCTATTACCGCACCACGAACGTCTTCACCGGAAAAACGCGCATTCACTTCGAGCAAGCCGAATCGAGCAATAACAAAGACTGGAAGGTGACCAGTTCCGGCGACGAGGTACACATTTCCGGCGGGCCCATGAAGGTCGCGCATTGAGAATCGTCTGCCAGAGCAATTATTCAGCCGACTTCAAATAATACGCGCTCTTTCATAAGTTTTCGTATCTTTTCTGCCTCAACTTCTCGCTCCCGCGATTCTGCTCGAAGGGCCTGCGCCATTTCCGGTTCGAATTGGTCCGCCAACCGCGTCGTCAGGGACGCTCCTTCTTCGAGGGCGACGATTGCGGCATACAGAGCTTTTTCCTGCGCGGCATATTGCTCGGCGAGCATGGTCTTGGCGGAATAGGTGTGCCCGACGCGGCAGCGATAGTCCTTCGAAAATTTTTTGTTGACCTCCCAGATAGTGCCGCGACAATCAGGGCACGTCAGGTCGGTGAGATGCGAATCGCCGTTCGGCTCTTCAGACGCGACCTTTGCTTCCACCCGCCGCACTTGCTCGTCCTTGACCAGCCGCGTGAGCAAAGAACCCATGTTCCGCACGCTCACCGTGTGATCGACTTCCAGCTCTCTCAGAGCGCTGAGAGGCATGGAAGGAAACGCCGTTTCTTCCGGGTTCTGAACGACCGTCAGACCGCCTCTCCGCTCAATCTCCCACAGGCCGGATGTTCCGTCGTCCAATTCGCCGCTCAGGACCACTCCGATCACCCGTTCCCTGTAAGCGGCCGCGGCTGACCGAAACGTTACATTGATGCAGGGCCGGTGGTGCTGTTCTTTCGGTCCGCAGGTCAGATGCACGTGGTTGCGCTCGATCATTAGATGATGATCGGGCGCTGCCACGTAAATACGGCCGTATTCAATAGGAGCGCCATTGGCCGGATGTTCCGCTACCAAAGGTCCCGCCCGGCTCAGGATCTCGGGGAGCAAACTTCTGGATCGCGGCTGTACATGCAGAACAACGACCACGGCAGCAGGTAAATCGGGCGGAAGGTCGCTGGCCAATTGCTGCAACACTTCCACACCGCCGGCGGACGCTCCGATGACGATCAAATCGTGTCTAGATGGCATCCGCGGAATTCTCCGTCGACTTGACCGATGCCAGGGGTACGTCGACTGTGATTCTGGTGCCTTCGCCCGCCGCGGAGTGAACGTGAAAACTGGCGCCAATGTGGCGCGCGCGCTCTTCCATGCTCAGAAGTCCCAAGCCCGGCTGTTCGCGATCGGGAGTAAAACCCGCCCCGAAATCTGCCACTTGCAACTGCATACCCTGCCGCATGCTCTTCAACGAAACTCGCGCGTGAGTTTGACCGGCATGCTTGGCGACGTTTCGCAGCGCTTCCTGCGCAATCCGGTACAGCGCTGTCGCGATTTCGAGCGGGAGCGCGTTGGAGGCGCCGTCCGATGAGAATGTGGCAATCATGTTTTCGCGCCGGCCAAACTCCTCCGTAAGCGACCGCAAAGCAGGAGTAAGACCGAGGTCTTCAATGATCGAGGGGTGCAGGCGGTGAGACATCAACCGCACATCTTCGGATAATTCTCCAATCTGCGCGCGAATTCGGCGGATAGCCTCCTTGGCCACGCCGGCCTCTGGCGGAAGGTTGTTCTCCACCTGATCGCCGTCCATTTCGAGCGCGGCCAAGCGTTGACTCACGTCGTCGTGCAGTTCGCGCGCAATCCGGCGCCGCTCCTCCTCTTGCGAACTGAAGAGGCTGGCAGTAAGCGCCCGCAGCTCGTCCTGGCTGCGGCCCAGAGCTTGGGTCGTCACTTCCACTTCACTCGCCAGCCGGTCTTTATCGCTCTTCAAAACCCGCTCGGCTTCTTTATGCGCAGTAATATCCTCGATGGTTATAAGCGAAAACTGCTCTCCATCCGGCTGAAGGATGCAGCCCAGAATGCTGAAGGTCTTCGGATTTTCGCCGGGAGTCGTGTGCTCAAACTGCCAGCTCTCGCCAACTGCAGGGGCTTCGCGGAGCTTCTCCAGATTTTTGCGTAATTTCTCATCCAGACCCCACAGCGCGCCCGTCAACGAGGGAAGGACCCGTTTTTCCAGATCACTGCCTGTCAAGTGGGTGAGCGCGCAGAAGGCCCTATTCGTTGCGCGAATCTTGAATTCGGAATCGACCACTACGAGGGGCAAGGGAACTCCCTGAATCACCGATCGCGAGAAGTCGCGTGCGACTCGAAGTTCCTGCTGGATTCGCCGGAGTTGGTCGATATCGACAAGCGCGACTACCAGCCCTTCAATTTTGTTATCTGCCGTGCGGTACGGCCGCACGCGCAAAAGGTGCCAGTGACCGTCCCGGTCCTGTACTTCAATCTCGCGCGAGCCCAGCGTCTCCAAGACTTCGTTGAATAAGGGCGTGAGGTCGTCGATATTCAAGTTGACCCGCAATTCGCTGAAGGGCCGGCCGATATCGGATGGCCTCACATTGATCACGCGCTGGCTCGGCGCGGCAAAATGCCTGATCGCCAGATCGTTGCTCAACATCAGCACAGGCAGATTGACGCTATTCAGCAAGTTCAAAAGATCGTTGCTGGTTTGGGTGAGGATCACATTGCGATTCTGCAGCTCATCGTTGACCGTGTGCAGCTCTTCATTCGCGCTCTGCAATTCTTCTTTGGTCGTCTCCAACTCTTCGTTGGTGCTCTGCAGCTCTTCGTTGGCCGACTGAATCTCTTCGTTTGCCGAAATGAGTTCCTGATTCTTGGCGTCCCGCTCTTCGAGCAGTGATTGCAGATACAGTTTGGTTGAGGACAGGTCGTTCTGGAGTTGCGCCAAAAGCCGGTCCTGGTCTGCGGCGGCGATGGCCGGCGATGTGCCGCCGCGAACCGCGTGCTCCCGTTCGCTGGGAGGGCGCGAAGGAACGAAGACCACCAGGAAACATCGTGAGCGGTGTCCGCCGCTATGGATCGGAAGCACCTCGAGGGTTGCCTTGCGTGTTACCTCGCCATCGGCAACCTGCAGCCCTTCCACCTGGACGGGAATGTCCTCATCGATGGCTCGCCGCACAGCCGCGCTCACCTGCGTGGCGATGTTTTCGCGCACCATCCGAAGCAGGTCCAGTGTGGCCGCCCCAGGGCGTAATTCCAAAAACAGATTTGTACGTCCCCGCGTCTGCAATATTTCCAGCCGGTCGTTGACAACCGCGGCGGGGGGGCCATAACGCGCCAGCAGAATACGGTCGGCGGCCCTCTGTAATTCCAAATCGCCCCAGGATTCGGGCGCTCGTAATTGCGCCACCGCCCCGTTTTCCAGAGTCACGCTTCGTGGCAGGACGTCGAGCATTGGTCGCGAAGAATTACCACCCGTCCGCGCGAAGATCTTATGCCTGCGATCGGTTGATAGGAACAAATCTGCAAATTCCCGGATGGTTTCCGCCGCTCCGAGAATCAGAAATCCGTCCGGGCGCAGTGCGTAGTGAAAGGTGGGAATGACGTGCTGCTGCAATTCGCTTCCGAAGTAAATGAGCACATTGCGGCAACTGATCACGTCCATTCGCGAAAATGGAGGATCGTTGCAGAGATTCTGACGCGCGAAGATGCACAGATCGCGAATGCGCTTGTTGATCTGGAAGCCTTTTTCACTCTTGACGAAGAAGCGGCGCAGCCGTTCCGGCGAAACATCTGCGCTAATGGTGTCGGGATAAACGCCCGCTCTGGCCTTGTTTATACTCTGCTCGCTGGCATCCGTTCCAAAGATTTGAATGGCGGGTTCGGCCGCGTCCCCAGTCAGATATTCGAGAACGCAGATGGCAAAGGAGTAGACCTCTTCCCCAGTGGAGCAACCCGCCACCCAGATTCTAAGCTGCTGCGAGGAATCGCGATTTTCGAAAATACGGGGCAACAGCTTGTTCTTGAATACCTCAAATAGTTCCGGGTCGCGGAAGAAAGTGGTGACGTTGATTAATGTGTCTTCCTGCAGATCCCGGAGTTCCTTGGGATTGGTCTGCAAAAAAGAGGCGTACGTGCCAAGTGTATCGATGCGATGCAGAATCATGCGGCGCGCGATACGCCGCCTGATCGTGCCGGGTTTATAGAGCCTGAAATCAACACCTGACACATTCCGCATGAGCGAGAGAATGCGAGCGAATTGATGGTCCTCCCCCGCCGGCGCAGCGCCATCTTCGAGCAGCCGGAGATTCGTTTCCCGGGATTGCCGCGCCACGTCCACAAGGTGAATGGCTATGGCGCTCGGCGCCGCGACGATGTCGACATGATCAACGGAGATACTGCTGCGGGGCATGTCCGGGTATTGCGCGCTTTCGGGGGTCTGCACCATCGTGATGCCGCCCTCGCCTTTAATCGCACGCAACCCGAGCGCTCCGTCAGAATCCATGCCGGAGAGAATGACTCCGATCACGCGATTTTTCTGATCTGACGCAAGCGACCGGAGGAAGAAGTCAATCGCTCTCCTGGCATTCTCCCCGTCCGGTTTTTCGAGGTGGAGTACGCCGCGCTCAATTCGCACAAGAGCGTTCGGCGGCGCCACATACACCCTGTTTGGCTCAACCCCAGTGCCGGACTCAATTTCCTGGACTTGCATCTTGGCATGGCGGGCAAGTATCTCGCGTAAGTGGCTCTTTTGGTCCGCTAATAAATGCAGGACCACGAAGTAGGCAAGGCCGGTTTCTGCCGGGAGGTGATCGAGCAGTTCGACGCAAGCTTCCACGCCGCCCGCCGACGCTCCGATTCCCACCACATTGAAGGGCAGCCGATTATCTTCGTCCAGACCGTCGGGCGTCTCGCTGGTGACGGACGCGGTACTCGGATCGGCCGAAACGGTATGGGTTCCTCTGGCCGGCGCATGCCCCCCGGTCGCCGGCGCATCGCCCTGTTCGCCCACTTGCTCCTCCGGGCTTTCACTGAATGCTTGTTCTGCCATACTTCCTCCCGAGAAATCTGGCCAGGCCAGCGTCTGGATACGGACGCTAATCGATGCTGGGCATTTCGCGATGTTCGAGGAGTTGTCGCACCGTGCCCGCCTGGCGCCTTAAGTGCTCCGCTTCGCGCTTCAAATTTTGCTGTTGTGCTTCGTTCACTCGTGTCGCTGTTAACAAGGCCAGCTCAGCGCCTTCTTCCAGCGCCAGAATAGCCTCGTAAAGCTTGCGCTCCTGCACGGATGACTGTTCATCGAACAGTGTCTTCAGTGTCAGGACATGGCCGACCCGGCAACGGAATTCGATCGGTCCGGGCGTGGTTTTTTCATACAGGGGACCGTGGCACTCAGGACATGTGAATCCGCTAAACCGGTCGTATTGTACATCATGGGACATTGACTTCTGCCTTTCCGATACCTCTTCTCCGCTGACGAGCCGCGGCAGAAGTGTACCGATCTCTGCAGCGGCAGGTTTGTAATCCACGACGCAATCCTGCAATGCATTTAGCGGCATAGACGGGAACTTCGCTTCTGACGGATCTTGCACAATTGTAATGCCGCGCCGATTCGCAATTTCCCAGAGCCCCGCGGCGCCATCATCGAGCATTCCGGAAAGCAAAACGCCAATCACGCGCGGCCCATAGGTCATCGCCGCGGAACGGAACGTCACATTGATACTGGGCCGGTGCAGACCTTCTTTCGGCCCTCGCGTCAAGTGAATATGGTTCTCGGCAACTTGCAAGTGGCGATCTGGAGGCGCGACATAGATTCTGCCACTCTCAATGCGTTCTCCTTCCGTGGCCTGCCGGGCCGGTAGCGCGCCTAGCCGGTTGAACAACTCGGGAAGAAAATTTTTCTCCCGCGGTGCCATGTGGATTACCACAAAAATGGCCGCAGGAAGATTAGCAGGCAGTCGGCTGAAGATCAGTTGCAGCGCTTCGTAACTTCCGGCAGAGCCGCCGACCGTAATGATGTCCCGTCTGGGCGTATATACCTACGTTTTCTTACTATCTTAATCCTGCTGGGGTTGGTACGGTTAGGGCAGAAGAGGCTAAAGACTAACAAGTCGGATACCGATGAAAATACTGTGGGCCGACTTAGGACATTTTGGGAACGCTTCTGGCTCGACGAAGGTGGTCAAGACCTGGTGGAGTACGCTTTGCTGCTAACCTTTATCGGATTAGCAGCTGTGGGGCTCTTGAACGGTGCGCGTGCGAGCGTAAGGACACTCTTGACAAACATAAACTCGACGTTGACGAATGTAGTCGCCGCTTCTTCATAGCATTCTGTTATGCACAAAAAAAGGGAGCCTCGAGAAAAGGCCCCCCTTAGAAACACCCAACGATTTCGGTGAGTATTTTTTAGAAATGGAACGAAAGACCGCCGAACGGCTCTGCCAGGTGAGTGACCGACCCAGTTCTGATTCCGGGCACGCCGAAATCCGGTGCTTCAAAGATATGACCGCGATAGCCCAGCCGCAAACTGACGCGTTTGCTTACGGCAAAATCCGCGCCCGCTCCATAGACAAAATCAGGAGTCGCGAACTTGCTTCCTGTCGCGCCGCCAGAGGTAAAGCTGTCTGGTACGAAGACCAGCGCACCTGTACCAGCAGTCAAAAATGGAGTCAAACGATGGCCAATGCCGTAGCGGAATACGTAAGAGGCTGTCGCTTCATTTGTATTGGCAGGAACGCTGAGAGAAAACGGCGTTAGCGCATTCGACGAACTGTACTGCTGATTGAAGCGGCTAAAACCATAATCGAGCTCGACGCCCTGATGGTTGGTGAAGAAGTAACGATAAGTGAAAAGAACGCCCGCCGCATTATTGGCGGACTGATTCACTCCGTTACCGTTCGTGCTCTGTTCGAAAGAACCAATTGCAGAAACCGTCGCATCGCTGTGATTGCCTTCCTGCGCCTGAGCGGCGATGGTCAGTAGCCCTAACGACACTAAGCCTGCAAAGATTTTGTACTTCAAAGTAAAACCTCCTAAAGCATTTGTTTGAACCGGTGAGAGCGTCTTTACTGCCTGACGCAATCACGCGATTTGTCAGTAGTTCGGAGAGGCGCTCTTTATGCGGGCGCTCTCTGGCCTACAGGAGTTTGGATACCAGCTGAAGCAGGTGAGTTGCAGGATGTTCAGAAAGGGAAATTAATATTAAATGCGCTTGCCGACGTCGCGGTTCACGGTTCAGTAAGGATCGGCGAACAACACGGCGTTTGCACAGGCTTAAACTCCATCAGCTCGGCGCGCGTATCGTTCGGATCGTAGAGATTGAGCTGCCACTTGCCATCGCGTCCGATTTGCGGCGGTTTGGGAGGATTCAATCCGCGCGAAACGACAGTTTTATACGCCGCCTGAATATTGGACACGCCTAACGCGAGGTGATGCATAACGCCCAGGGTCTTGGGAGAAGGATTGTGCACGTTAAGCATGTATTCCAGCCAATCGGTGCCGTCAGGAACGCGCATATCCACCCAGTCCGTGCGGTCGTCCGTCATCCCGCCATACCAGGTCATTTTGAATCCGAGAATGTCCTTATAGAAAGCATCGGCGGCTGCGCGGTCCTTCACCGTTACACCCACATGGATGATGCGCTTCGATACGCGCGTGTCGGGCATAAGTTTCCCGAAATTACTGCTGTGGAGAGAACCCGGCATGTATTGAACGAACTCCACATTGTGGCCGTCGGGATCTTTGATCATCATGCTCACGTTGCGATCTAATCCGGTCTTCAAGGTAGCCGGCACAGTTACGCCGCGGCTCGCCAGATAATCGCGCAGCTTCTGAATGTCGGTGGTCTCGAAGGCGATGTGCGAGAGACGATCCTCAGTATCGCTCTTCAACTCAGGGAAAATTTCGATGTACTGATGATCGTTGACTTTGAAATAGGTCAACATGAGGCCGCCGGTGGGCTTGTCGAGGCTGAAATCCTGATATCCGAGAATTTCGCCATAGAAGTGGTGTGCCGCGCCCATGTCATTCGTCTTGAGGCCTATATGGGCGACTCCAACGATAGGCGGACGTTCGGCGGCATTTATGGAGAATACGACGCCGATCAGCAGGAGAACACGAAGTACCATACGGCGATCATCATACTAGAACCATGAGGATCGGCATCACTTGCTATCCCACCTACGGCGGCAGCGGAATCGTTGCGACTGAGTTAGGCATGGAGCTGGCGCAACGCGGGCACGAAATTCATTTCATCAGCTACGCGAATCCGATTCGCCTGGATCCGGAAACCCCCGGCATCTATTACCACGAAGTAGAAGTGTCCACCTATCCGCTGTTTCAGTACCCGCCCTATTCTCTGGCGCTCGCTTCGCGCATGGCGGAAGTCGCGGAGCAGCGCCAATTGGACCTTTTACACGTTCACTACGCCATACCGCACTCCATTTCGGCGCTGCTCGCGCAACAGATGACCCCGGAGCGGCGGCTCCCGTTCATCACCACGCTGCATGGAACGGATATCACGCTGGTTGGGGCGGACCCCAACTATTTCCCGATCACTAAGTTTTCCATGGAGCGCTCCGACGGGATCACGACCATCAGCGAGTACATGCGGCAGCGGACAGTGGAATTCTTCGGCATCCGCAACCCCATCGAAGTGATCCCCAATTTTGTGAATTGCTCGCTATACCGGCCTGACCGAGAGGCTCAGCGAAAAGGGCTCAAGCGCATTCTGCACATCTCCAATTTCCGCCCTGTGAAGCGGGTGCTCGATTGCATGCATGTGTTCGCGAAGGTACGGCAGAGCGTCGAGGCCGAGCTGGTCATGGCGGGTGACGGACCGGACCGCGGACCGGCAGAACGGCTTGCTCGCGACCTGCGAATCGAGAAGTACGTGCGTTTTTTAGGCAAGCAGGATCATATGGAACGCCTGATCCCGCGCATGAACGCGCTCCATCTGCCGAGCGAAATGGAGGCATTCGGGCTAGCGGCGCTCGAAGCCATGGCTTGCGGTGTACCGCCGGTGGCCACTCGAACCGGCGGCGTTCCGGACCTCATAACGCACAGGGTAGATGGTTATTTGGAGCCGGTCGGGGATATCGAAGCTCAGGCCCAGCGCCTCACCGAGCTGCTAACGAATGACAAGCTTCACGGCGAAATTTCAGAGGCGGCGCGCAAAACGGCGCAGACGCGCTTCTGCACGGATCTGATTATCCCTCGCTATGAGGAGTACTATGAACGGGTATGCGGGTCGAATGGAACTTTGCGGGCCGCCGCGGTGTCTATGTAGATGTCCACCGCGCAGTGACGGTCGCGGTTCTGTACTGAGTGCTTCGGAATGGTTAACTTATCGATTCTGGCAGACCAGACAGGGATTTCCGAGGAAGATGCCCGGATTTTAAGAGGACTGCGGGCCGGCATCGAAGCCGCCTACGAGGAGTTGATCGACCGGTACGAGCAACCCATTTACAGCATGGTGTGTCGCCTCACCGGAAATCAGGAAGATGCCTGCGACGTGGTTCAGAATGTCTTCCTGAAGGTGTTCCGCGGAGTTCATTCGTTTCGGGAACACAGCAGCCTGCGGACCTGGATCTATCGAATCGCGGTGAATGAAGCGCATAACCGCCGCCGGTGGTTTGCGCGCCATTGTCGGAAAGAGATCTCGATCGAAAGTGAGGGCCCGCCACAGGCCAACCCGATCGAGTGCGCAAAGGATCCGGGACGCTCGCCGTATCAACAGGTATTGGATAGGGAAAATCGCGGACTGGTCGAGCAGGCGCTCAGGAGAATCAACCCGGTTTTCAGCGCGGCCGTGATTCTCCGGGATGTCGAGAATTTGAGCTATGAAGAGATCGCGGCGATCTTGCAGGTATCGCTCGGGACTGTCAAATCGAGGATTCAGCGAGGGCGAGAGGCTTTGCGGCACGAGCTCACGCAACAGCCCGACTCTGGTCTGGCTGAGGTAATGGCGTATCAGTAACTAAAAGAATGGAAAACCCATGACTTGCTGGGGAGCTAAGCGCCAGAAAACCGAATACATGGACGGAAGACTCCGCGACAAGGAGCGTTCCCGAGTGAAGGCGCATCTGGAAAATTGCGACCCGTGTTTCGCCGATTTCGACGAGGTGAGTATGCTGCGGTTAAAGCTGCAGAATCTGGCGAAGCTCACACCGCCCAAATCTCTGCGAACCGATTTGCGGGTCGACGCATCTCGCGAGCAGAAAGCCGTTGCCGAATCGCATGGGTCCCGCATCGAGCGGATTTGGCGCCGCTGGAAAACGCGGCTGGACGACTTCATGCGGCCTCTGACCATCCCAGCGACGGGCGGGCTGTTGTCGAGCATCATGTTGTTTGGTGTTTTGGGCTTTACCATCGGCAGGACGACGCGCGGTGTGACCTACGAAGTGCCAATCCTGTTTGCCGAGCGCACGGACGCCAACCTCGTGCCCGTGGAGCTTCGATCCGCCGTTGTTTTGACGCTGAGCCTGGATGGTAGCGGTCGCATAACAGATTATGCTGTCCGCGATGGTTCGGATTCTTTCGTCGGCAGCGCTACGAGACTGCAATACAACAACATCTCGCTTCCCGAGTTTCCGAGCGTTCTGGCGATGACCCAACCCATCAGCAGAGACATCCGCATTTCATTTACCCCCATCGTATTCAGGCGCTAAACAGCCGTCAGAGATTCATCAGCGCGTTCTAGGCGAGTAGTCCTCCTCATTGCGCGTGAGATTGGGATTGTAGTACGGATCGCCCGCGATCACCTGCTCCCACTTGGAGCGCATACGGGCGACTTCTTCTGGATGCGGGATCAGATCCTTCGAGGTCTTCGAAAACGCCTCGTGATGATGAAGAATCGCGTGAGGCGTGTAGAGGACGCGATACCCTAAGCGCCCGATTTTCAAGCAGAGATCGATGTCATTGAAAGCGACAGCGAAATCGCTCTCGTCAAAACCGCCGGCCTGCCAGAAGACATTTGCCCTAGTCATCAGACAGGCGCCCGTCACAGCGCTGACATTTCGGATTACATCCGGAAAGTCGAAATAGTGGCTCACGTTGCCATCGAGACCTTTGAATGCATGGCCGCAATTATCATAAATGCCCATCACTACTCCGGCGTGCTGAATGCGACCGTTCGGATACAAAAGCTTTGCTCCCACCGCGCCGACGTCAGGCCGTGTAATCAGCTCCGCCATCGCTTCCAGCCATCCCGGTGCTATGACAGATGTGTCGTCGTTCAAAAACAAAAGGAATGGCGACTCGCATTGGCGCGCTGCAGCGTTATTGATGACCGAGTAATTGAACGGCTTGTTGCGCCAATCGATGTAGCGCAGAGTTGGTCCTACCGATCGAAATTCGGCAGTCAGAGCCTGGATGGCTTCATGTTTCGAATTATCGATGACAACCACTTCGTAACTGGAGTAAGTAGTTTTCGTGACAAGACTTTTGAGATTGTCGCGCAGAACGCCAGGTTTTCCACCGGAAGCGATGATGATGCTCACGTGGCTGCCTTCGGTTATGGGATAGCGCAGACGCCAGCTTCCGGCGGCATTGCCGGGTTCCACTCTGGCCTGATTGCCGGAACGATCGCAGTGGCTCTGTAAAGCGTTTTGGGCAGCGTCCAACGCATATTGCTTGTGGGACATGGCCGTGGCCGTGGATGCGACGCCGGCGCGCCAGTGATACAGAACTTTCGGGATGTGCTCGATTTTGCCGGCGTGCTCGACCGCACGCAGGATCAGATCGTAATCCTGGCTTCCATCATAGGCGGGGTTGAAGTGTCCAGCCTTCTGAAGAAGATCCTTCCGCAACACGAGAAAGTGGCAGATGTAATTCTCGGATAAAAGCAGATCGGGCGACCAGTCCGGTTTAAAGAAGGGCTCGAAGCGTTTCCCCTTCCGATCGATCTTGTCCTCGTCACTATACAAAAAGTCCGCCTGGGGAACGCGGTCCAGCGCCTCGCAGATGTAAGCCAGCGCGTGCGGAGACAGAGTATCGTCGTGGTCAAGAAAAGAAATGTACTCTCCGGCGGCAGATTCGAGCGCGGTGTTACAAGCCTTAGAGATTCCTCCGCGCTCATCCCGAAAAACAACCTTGATCCTGGGTTCACGGCGGCTAAAGTCTTCGAGGATTTTCGGTACTTCTTCCCGAGTTGAGAAATCGTCGGCAATACACAGCTCCCAATTGCTGTAGGACTGATGAAGCACCGACTCGATAGCGGCGGTCAGCTCAGCCGGATCTGTGTTGTAGACCGGCATTACAATGCTGATGAGCGGATGCGGTTTAAGGCTGGGTAGCTTGAGCTGGATTAAGTCGTTATCGGGCTGCTCGAAATCGGCGATCCACTGATCGTATGCAGAGGCGAAGCCCTTTTCATGATCGATAACTACCGCAGTTTTCGCTTCGCGGAGAACTGCTCCTTTCGAAACCAGGCGAATGGTGATGGGGTGGCGTCCTTTTGTGAGCGCCAGTGAATCGAACTCTACGGAAAATCCCGCCTGTCCGGTTTGGTCGAGATCCGGATGCGCCTGCTTGACATCGGGCCGCGGCACGGAAGGCGCCGTTTCGACCCGAACCGCACCAGCGACATCCACTTGAACCGAATCGACTCCTTCTTCGGCAACGCACCATCCGCGAACCAGGATCTTTCCCGTGCGCGGCCTCGCATCAGTGGCTTTGGGCTCATCGCAGACCAGATAAGATCGCTTCGGGCTGAGAGCGACTGATTCAGTCCCCGAGCGAAACAGATTCGAGGGGCTCAGCTTTTTGACCAAATCTCCGGCGGCACGCAAAGTTCTCCAAGTGCGGCCGGTGAGCATCTCCATAAGAATGCGATCCAGCCGAGCAATCGAACTTTGTTGAGCCGTGAGTTGAAACTGGTGTTTTTCGACCAGTTCCGTAAGCGATGCGATCTGCCGCTCGGACTTTTTCAATTGAGATTGGAGCTGGCGCAGAGCCTCGTTTGTCGCTTCGAGCTGAGCTTCCGGAGTGGCCTCCTGCTTCATCTTTTAGCAAAGATAGCAGGGCCGGTAATCGCCGGTTTTGGAGGCGACCTACCGTTGGGGAATGAGCACAGTGGCCAGAACCGCCATTGCCAACGCGGGCGGCATCACGAATATGCCCCATTTCAGGAATTTCCAAAAACCGATCTCTTCGCCTTCTCGACGGATTGCAATCAGCCACAGAATGGTCGCCAAAGAACCCGTAATAGAAAGATTCGGTCCAAGATCGACTCCGATTAACACGGCGTGCCGAAGTGGACCAGTTGCGCCGGCAGCCTTTATTGCAGAACCGCTAACCAATCCGGTAGGGAGGTTGTTCATGACGTTCGACAGCAATGCGACCCCAAATGCGGAGCTAAACGCCGCATTCATCGGTGGCCAGCTCTTCATGTGCTCTAATGCTTCTACGCTGATCGGGAGCGCGCCGGCGCTATTCAACGCTTCGACAATTACGAACAATCCGGCGACTAGCGGAATGACACTCCAGGAGATTTGTTTGACGATTTGTCCGGCAGCGCGACGATCTCGGAAGCAAATCACGGCCGCGACTAACAACCCAGCACCGAACGCAGGCGCACCCAGATCGAGGTGAAACGCGGATGCCGTCATGAGAGTGATAGCGAGAAAAGAAATACCACCCAGCGTGACTTTACCCTCCTGAGAGAGCGCCTGCCCGGCTACATCAGTCTTCATGCCCCCGCGCAGACGAGTGCGCGCTAACCAGCGAAGAGCGGCAAAAGTGACGAGAACAGCAGCGACCGAGGGCAGCGTAAACATGGAAAGCCAGCGACCCAGCGGCGGCAGGTTATGACTGTAAACCACCAGGTTTGCCGGATTCGAGATGGGGAGCACAAAGCTCGCGGCGTTCGCGATAAAAGCGCAAATCAGCAAGTAGGGAAGCGGCTCTGCTTCCGCCGTCCTGATCGCGGCTAGAACAGCCGGTGTTAACACAACAGCCGTAGCATCGTTAGAAAGAAAAATCGTGACTAAAGCGCCAACGCAGTAAATGAGCACGAACAGGCGGCTGCGTGAACCTTTCGATGCTTTGACTGCGTGCTGCGCGGCCCAATCAAATACCCCTTCCCGCCTGGCCAATTCCGACATCACCATCATGCCGATCAGAAACAGGTAAACATCCACGCCGTTCTCGACCGCTTGCATTGCGTTGAGAGGAGAAATCAGACGGCAGAGCACCAATGTGCCGGCCCCGATCACGGCCCACCACGCCTCAGGCAGCCCCTTCGGCCGTATAAGAACCAAGGCTATGGAAGCCAACGAAACCAACCAGATGATCAGCGAATGCCCATGGTTTGTGCCGTCAGGCAGCATCCAGGCGGCAGTAATCAGGCCCTACTCCCCCGATTCAGTGCCCACTTTGAGCACAGCCAAAAACGCCTCCTGGGGAATGTCAACCCGTCCTACCCGTTTCATGCGCCGTTTGCCCTCTTTTTGCTTTTCGAGCAGCTTGCGCTTGCGCGTAATATCGCCCCCATAGCACTTGGCCAACACGTTTTTGCGCATTGCGGAGATCGTTTCTCTGGCAATGATCTTCGTACCAATCGCAGCCTGCAGGGCAACCTCGAACATCTGGCGGGGAATTAATTTGCGCAGCCGCTCGATCAGCGCCTTACCGCGCTCATAAGCAAAATCGCGATGAACCACCATCGAAAGTGCATCCACTGGTTCTCCCGCAACCAGGACATCCAGTTTGACCATAGGCGAAACGCGATATCCGGAAAGATGATAATCGAGCGAGGCATAGCCGCGCGAAGCCGATTTCAGCCGATCGTAGAAGTCGAGCACAATTTCATTCAGGGGCAGCTCGTAAAGCAGCAGGACCCGGCCGCTGCCGATATATTCAAACTTCTTCTGAACACCGCGTTTTTCTTCAAGCAGCTTGAGAATCTCGCCGATGTACTCCTCGCGCGTAATGACGGTGGCATCGATGATAGGCTCTTCCGTTTGTTTGATCGAAGAAGGCTCCGGGAATTTTTGCGGATTATCTACTTCGATCACCGCATCGCTGGTTGTCGTTACGCGATATCGAACTCCAGGCGCCGTGGTAATCAGATCGATCTGAAACTCGCGCTC
>JAFASD010000467.1 GCA_019244945.1 Acidobacteriaceae bacterium
CAAAACGCAACTAGCTGACTGATCCTTGATGCATGTGTAGCCGATTTGCTTTGCGATGTGGATTGTTTCTTGCCTGTTCCGCATGCCAGGTTTTCTCGGAAGCTTTGACATGATATAGTGAAATCACTATATTGAACCGGCGATGACTGCTGAATCCGAGCAAACGTCTTTCAAGCCGGTGGTGAGGGTCGGGTCGAGCCTCAAAGATTTGCGCGAATTCCCCGACGCGGTACAAGACCATATTGGTTATGCGCTTTTTGTCGCGCAGCAAGGCGGTAAACATCGGGACGCGAAGCCGTTAACCGGATTCGAGGGTGCCGGGGTGGTGGAAGTCGTCAAGGACCATCGCGGCGATACGTTCCGCGCCGTGTACACGCTGCGATATGCGGGGGCGGTGTACGTGCTTCACGCCTTCCAGAAGAAATCGAAAAGAGGCCGCGAAACGCCACGCGGGGATATCGAGTTAATTAAACAACGGCTGCGCGAGGCAGAGCGAATAGCGAAAGGAGAAAAGGCATGAGCAAGAAAGGCCATGAAGTCGGGGGACGGAATGTGTTCAAGGATATCGGTGTGTCGAATGCGGATGAGCATCTGGTCAAGGCGCAATTGGTGTACAAGATCGACACCATCATGAAAAGGCGGCGCATGAAACAGACCGAGGCCGCCGCGCTATTCGGCGTCCGCCAGCCCGACATATCGAACATGCTGCGCGGTGAGTTCCGGCAGTTTTCGGTAGAACGGCTGCTGCGATTCCTGGTGAAACTTGATCAGGATGTTGAAATCGTCGTGCGTCCGCGGCGGGACCTGCAGAGCCCTCCGGCACTGCATGTTTCGTAAAGCGGGTAGATCAGAATTGATCTGAAACTGCTACCGGTCGGTCTGGTGCCGTCGCGATCCTGCCGTCCCTTGCCGATTCCAGCCATATGAACTGCTTTTTGGTCAGCCATTTTCTTAATCGACACTGCAGGCATGGCTGGCTTACAGCTCTTGGTCTATCGCGACGGTATATCAACAAACGAGATGGCCCGTCTACCTGATCGGTGTCCTCTCCCTGTGTTAATCTGAAAAGAGCAAAAATCGAGATTAAGGAATAGACGAGGAGTATCGTTCTCTAGCATGGCTTTGGCGGTAGAGCAAAAATCCCAAGTGATTGGGAAGTACCGGATTCATAAATCCGATTCCGGTTCGCCAGAGGTCCAGGTTGCCCTCCTGAGTCAGCGTATTTCTGAATTAACTGAGCATCTGAAGACACACCAGAAGGATCACCATTCACGGCGCGGTTTGCTGACGATGGTGTCCCGCCGTCGAAAGCTGATCAAATATTTGAAAGACCGCAGTCCGGAGCGCTACAAGACTCTCATCCAGAGCCTAGGCATTCGCCGGTAGGAATGGTTCTCAGGTAAACAGGCCCGTTGCTTTAAAACATACGGCTCAAGACCACTTTGGTAAGTGGTTTTTCCCTCCTTCCAAGTCATCACTTAATCCTGAGGTTGGCACCGCGAGCCAGCACCTAGTTGGGCGCGTGCAAAGGAATAAGGGATGCGAATCACGCATCAGGAATTGGAAAATGTCACATATAGTTGAAATCGACCTGCAAGGGTCAAAGGTCTCGATTGAGACCGGCAAAGTTGCCAAACAGGCCAACGGGTCTGTCGTCGTTCGTTCAGGAGATTCGGTGGTGTTAGTCACCGCGTGCTCGACCGGACAGCCCAAACCGGGGGCCAGCTTCTTTCCGCTCACGGTGGATTATCGCGAGTATACCTACGCCGCGGGCAAGTTTCCCGGCGGCTTTATCAAGCGCGAAGGACGACCTTCGGAGAAGGAGATTCTCACCAGCCGGCTAATCGATCGCCCTGTACGGCCGCTTTTTCCCGAAGGCTTCACTCATGAAACGCAGATCATCGCGATGGTGCTCTCGGCTGACCCGGAACATGATCCCGGCGTACTGGCGATCGTCGGGGCAGGCGCGGCGCTCGCCATATCGGAGATACCGTTTCATCATGTTCTGGCGGGCGTCAGAGTCGGCCTGATCAAGGGAACATACCGCGCGAATCCGAGCTACGACGACACAAAAGATGCGAAGCTCAACATCGTAGTTGCGGGAACGGAACAAGGAATCGTTATGGTCGAGGCCGGCGCAACTGCCGTGTCCGAGGCTGAGGTCGTCGAAGCCATCGAATTCGGCCACGACTGCTGCAAGAAAATCATCGCCGGCATCCGCGAACTGGTAAAGCAAGCCGGAAAACCCAAGAGCGAATTTACACCAGCGTCTGTCGATCAGGCCATGGTGACGAGAATCTCCGATTCTATCCGGCTGGATTTAACCGACGCTCTGAATACGGAAAAATACGCAAAGCTGGATAGCTATAGCCGCATCGACGAGGCTAAGCACAAAGCTCTCGAGCTGTTCACGGAAGAAGCTGAGTTGTCACAGGCGGGGAAGACTTTCGATTATTTGAAAGAACAAATCTTTCGCGATCAGATGTTGAAAGAGCACCGCCGTCCCGACGGGCGAGCGTTCGACGAGATTCGCCCGATCACTTGCGAGGTAGGGGTGCTTCCGCGGACACATGGTTCGGCCATATTCACGCGCGGCGAAACGCAGGCGCTGGTGACGACCACTCTCGGAACCAAAGATGACGAGCAACGGATTGAATTGTTCGATCCGTCCGAGACGTCGAAGCGTTTCATGCTGCATTACAACTTCCCTCCCTTTAGCGTGGGTGAGGTTGGATTCATGCGCGGGCCCGGCCGCCGCGAAATTGGTCATGGGGCGCTCGCGGAGCGCGCGCTTTCTTCCGTGATTCCGGACGAAAAAGATTTTCCTTACACGTTGCGCGTCGTGAGCGACATCTTGGAATCGAATGGCTCCAGCTCGATGGCCAGCGTTTGCGGAGGCACGCTGTCGCTGATGGATGCCGGCGTTCCCATTGCCGCTCCGGTGGCGGGCATTGCCATGGGCTTAGTGCTCGAAGGCGATTCCTATGCGATCCTGACCGACATCGCAGGCGCCGAGGATCACTACGGCGATATGGATTTCAAAGTGGCCGGAACCAAGGAGGGCATTACCGCGCTCCAGATGGATATCAAGGTTCCGAACGTGACCACGAAGATCATGCAAGAGGCGCTGGAACAGGCGCGGCGGGGCCGGCTCGAAATTCTGGAGAAAATGACCGCGACGATCGGCGCTCCACGGACGCAGCTTTCGCAGTACGCACCGCGTATCTACACGACCAAGATCCCGACCGACAAGATTCGTGAGCTGATCGGCCCCGGAGGCAAGGTAATCAAGGGCATCATTGAGCAGACCGGGGTAAAGATCGATGTGACGGATGATGGAACCGTAAATATCTTTGCTTCGGATGGCAATTCGGCGACCCGGGCTTTGCAAATGGTCAGCGATATCGCTGCTGTGGCGGAGGTTGGGAAAACCTATTTAGGTAAGGTTGTGCGAATCGCAGATTTCGGAGCTTTTGTGGAGATCTTCCCGGGTACGGATGGCCTGTTGCACATCAGTGAGATTTCCGAGAGCCGGATCAAGAACGTTCGCGATGAGCTGAAGGAAGGCGATCAGATCCTTGTGAAGGTTCTGGCGCTGGAAGGCAACAAAATTAAGCTGAGCCGGAAAGCGATTTTGAAAGAACAGCGTGAAAAGTTGAAAGCGGGCGTCGATAAGGGTGAATAAGAGCGAAGGGTTCGCTTAGGGCCTCAGCGAAGGGCTCATAGAGCATGGGGCGAACCCTCTTCGCTCGAAAACGGCCGCTCGCGCGGGCGGCAACCGCTCGGCTTGGCACTTATATTCCGGTCAATCTTATAAACAGCGCGGCGACGATTCCACCGCAAATCGGACCGAGAATCGGCACCCAAGCGTATCTCCAATCCGAGCTGCCCTTTCCGGGAATCGGTAGGAACGTATGCGCGAGTCTTGGGCCTAAATCGCGAGCCGGATTGATAGCGTAGCCAGTCGTCCCGCCTAGCGACAGACCAATACTCCACACCAAAGCGCCTACCAGAACAGGACCGAGGCCTGGGGCGACTCCGCCGGGCGCCAACCGTCTCGAAACCAGAGCCGCTGCGACCAGTACCAGAACGAAGGTCCCAATGACTTCGCTCAAGAAATTGCTGGGAAGGCTTCGAATGGCAGGACCGGTCGAAAAGCACGCGAGCTTTTTGCCCGCATCTTGTGTGGGTTTCCAGTGCGGCAGATAGAAGAGCCACACCAGCACAGCGCCGAGAATGGCTCCGAGTATCTGCGCGGGGATGTAAGTGAACAACCGATCGGAGTGGCCCGTCATCAGAACGGAAGCGACGGTGAATGCCGGGTTTAAGTGCGCATCGGCATCGCCGATCGAAATGCTGACGGCTATCCCTGAGAACACCGCGAGGCCCCACCCGACACTGATTGCCAACCAGCCTGCCCCTTCCGCCTTGGAGCGCGTGAGCAAAACACCGCCTACGACGCCGTTTCCTAACAGAATGAGAACCATGGTCCCCACGAACTCACCGATAACCGCTGCGTCTACATGCATGATTTCTCTGCATCCGCCTTTCTGTTAAATTTCGCTGGGTTTGACTAGCTCCAGAGGTACTGTTCAGCCAGGCGCCTGTAAGCGGAGACTTGGTTCTGTTCCCATTCCGCATCTCGTCCCAGCTCTCGGGCCATTATCTCCGCCGCAATCGGGGCCGCTTGCATACTTGCTTTCGCGTCGAGAAACAATGCTCGGGTGCGACGGGCGAGCACGTCTTCGATGGTCCGCGCCATCTCGTGCCGCGCGGCCCAAACAATCTCACGGCGGCGGAAGGGTAATGCCGGATGGAGGAACTCGTTCAAGTTCGAATCTTCTTCTCCAACTCGTCGCAATTCCTGCGCATCGGCCCCGTAAACTTGCTCCCATTCATCCAAACCGGAAGTATTCTCGGTCCAGCCGTGAAGCCGTAACTGGGCTGTGCGCGAGCGCGCCGCAGCGAGCCCGGCCAGCGGCGCAGCGCGGTCCATCACATCTTCGGCCATTTTGCGGTAGGTGGTCCATTTCCCACCGACGATGGTCACCAGCTTGGCGCCGGAGATCAGAATCGTGTGATCGCGCGAAAGTGCGGCTGTGTGGGTCTCTCGATCGCGGCGCACGAGAGGACGCTGTCCCGACCACACACTTAAAATATCCGAGGCCTGAGGCGTGCGATCCAGGAATCGTTCCAGATGGGTGGTGAGAAATTGCCGCTCTTCGGGCATTGCGCGAGGTTCGGTTTGAGGCTGCGGAACCGGATTATCGGTGGTCCCCACAAGCACCCGATCGTGCCATGGAATAGCGAACAGTACTCGCCCATCTGCCGTACGGGGAATCATCAAAGCCGAGTCGCCCGGCAAGAACGATCGCGGCAGAACGACGTGAGTGCCCTGACTGGCTGTGATGACTGACGATATTTGCGGGTCGTCCATGCGGCGCACCGCGTCGGCAAACACTCCCGTGGCGTTAATCACCACTTTTGCCGTAATCTCGAAGCGCGAATTGGTTTCGGTATCTTCCGCGAATACGCCTTTGACAGCTCCATTGCCTTTGAGTAATCCAGTCACCGGCGCGTAATTGAGCGCCGCTCCTCCCAAATCGAATAGTGTTCTTAAGAGCGTAATGGCAAATCTGGCGTCATCGAATTGCCCGTCATAATAGCGGACTCCGCCCTTTAGCCCGACCGGGCACACGGTCGGTAAAGCCTCGCGTGTCCGCTCTACGGAGAGAATTCGCGTGGGCTTGAATCGTTCGCGCCCCGCGAGCAAATCATAGGCCGTCAATCCGGCTGCATAGAACGGAATCTGCCAAATTTTATATACCGGAATTACGCAAGAGCGCCAATGAGCCAAGTGGGGCGCATTCCTAAGAATGCGGCCTCGCTCCCGAAGCGCTTCACGCACCAGGCTGAGATTTCCTTGCTGAAGGTAGCGGACTCCTCCGTGTATCAGCTTCGTGCTGCGGCTGGAAGTGCATTTCGCGAAATCATGAGCTTCGAACAGGATCGTTCGATATCCGCGCGAAGCCGCTTCGACAGCCGTTCCCAAACCGGTAGCCCCGCCGCCCACTACAACCACGTCCCATTCGCCGCTTGCGCCAACTTGCCGCAGAACGTCTTGCCGTTGCAGGCTCACGCCGTTCTCCCGTCAGGTCGTTTCCCAACTTCGCGCTCGTTCGAGCGCCCGGTTCCACTCAGCGCGTTTTCTGAGCCGTTCTTGTTCGTTGATGGCCGGGGTCCAGCGGCGGTCGACAGCCCATTGCTGAGCGAGGGTTTCCTGATTCGGCCAGAACCCTACTGCCAGCCCGGCCAGATAGGTCGCTCCGAGAACGGTCGTTTCCGGATTTGAAGGTCTGGTTATGGGCACGCCGAGTATGTCTGCTTGAATCTGCATCAGCAGATTGTTACGCGCCGCGCCGCCATCCACTCGCAGCTCTTCGATCCGAACGCCGGAATCGCTCTCCATGGCTGTCAGCACGTCGGCAACCTGGAATCCGATCCCTTCCAGCGCCGCGCGTGCGATGTGCGCGCGGTTGTTGCCTCGCGTTAACCCGACAATCGTTCCCCGAGCGTATTGATCCCAATGCGGAGCGCCGAGCCCGGCGAACGCCGGGACGAGGTAGACGCCGCCGCTATCCGGCACGCTCGCCGCCAGTTGCTCGATCTCCTCCGCGCTGCGAATCATCTGCAGCTCATCCCGCAGCCATTGCACTACCGCGCCGGCAATAAAAATGCTGCCTTCGAGCGCATAGGTAACGCGGTTCCCGATTTTCCAGGCGATTGTCGTGAGCAGCTTATTTTGCGAGGCGAACGCCCGATCGCCCGTGTTTAGCAGCATGAAGCTGCCGGTACCGTATGTGCATTTCACCATTCCCGGCCGCATGCACATCTGTCCAAATAGCGCGGCCTGCTGATCGCCTGCGATGCCGGCAATCGGAATACCGTCGAGTACGCCGGTTGCGGTCGCGCAAACTTCGCTCGATCCGGCGACTTCCGGCAAAAGCGCGGAAGGAATATCGAACAGCGCGAGCAGGGCGTCGTCCCACTGCATCGTGTGCAGATCGAAAAGCATGGTGCGCGAGGCGTTGGTCACGTCCGTGACATGGCGCCCGCCTCCGGTGAGTTTCCAAATCAACCAGGTGTCCACGGTGCCAAAAGCCAACTCGCCACGGCGTGCGCGATTTCGGGCTTCTGGAACGTTGTCCAGGATCCATCGGATTTTACTCGCGGACAAGTAGGCATCAATCACCAGCCCCGTTTTCTGTTGAATCAGAGGCTCGTGACCATCCGCCCGAAGCTGATCGCAAAATCCCGAAGTGCGCCTGTCCTGCCAAACGATGGCGTTGTGAATGGGATCACCCGTCTTGCGGTCCCAAAGAATGGTAGTCTCGCGCTGATTGGTGATGCCAATGGCTACAACGGAATCCGGTTTGGCGTCCGCTTGGGCCAGCGCCTCCATCGCCGCGCCAAACTGGGAAGACCAGATCTCGACCGGGTCGTGTTCGACCCAACCAGGCCGCGGAAAAATCTGCCGGAAGGGTGTTTGCGCCGACCCATGAACCCGGCCATCTTGCCCCATCAACACAGCGCGTGAGCTCGTGGTTCCCTGGTCCAACGCAAGAATATATTTCACTTGGTTATCATCCCAGCCTGTTCTTGAGAAACTCACTTCAGATTCGTTAGTGCCTCATGAGAATAGCGGTCATTTCAGACATTCACGGAAACCGAACTGCTTTTGAGGCTGTTCTGGCAGATCTCCGGGAGATCTCACCCGATAAGGTTCTCTTTGGCGGCGACCTGGCCGATATGGGGCCGAGCCCCGCGGAGATTGTGGATCGAATTCGTGACCTCGGCTGGCTCGGCGTTGCCGGCAACGGAGAAGAAGCCTTGGTGAGGCCCGAGACTTTGGATGATTTCGCGAATCGCTCCTCAGCGCCACAATCGATGTGGAATGCTGTCCGTGAGTGTATGAGCGCGAGCCGCGAACTACTCGGTAGAGGTCGGCTCGATTGGTTGCTCAGTCTGCCACGCGTCCATTTCGATGATGAGATTGCCCTCGTCCACGCCAGTCCTGACGATCCATGGCGAGCTCCACCGCCAGAAGCGAGCGATGCTCATTTCGAGTCTCTGTTTGGCCATCTCGGCGCGCCAGTGGTCATCTATGGGCATATTCATCGTCCCTTCATTCGCGAGATCGCAGGGCGGGA
>JAFASD010000099.1 GCA_019244945.1 Acidobacteriaceae bacterium
GCTGACTGCCGGCGAATACTCGCTCGGTCACAACGTCGAGCCGGATTATTTCGCCCAAGATCAATACAAGGAATTGGACGTGAACGCCCGCGTCCTCGATGACGTAAAGGAAGTGGCGCCGAGGACCACCGAAACCGAATTGCGCAATCTGCTGGGCTGCTTTCTCTTCAGCGAAGATGACGTATTCAAGCGCATTGGCGTGCTCTCAGGAGGCGAGCGCAACCGCTACGCACTCGCGCGCATGCTGCTGCATCCTTCCAATTTCCTCCTGCTCGATGAGCCGACCAATCACCTGGATATCCGAGCGAAAGACGTCCTCTTGGAATCGCTCGAGAAATTCACCGGCACCATCGTTTTCGTTTCGCACGATCGTTATTTCATCGAGCATCTCGCTAGCCGCGTCTTTGAGATTGCCGAGGGAGAAGTCCGCGTGTACCCGGGCAACTTCGCCGATTACTTATGGCGCAAGCAGGGCGGGGCAGAGCAAGTCCCCACCTTGGATGATGTCCTCATTGGCGTTCCACCCGCCCAGCCGATTCCCATGCCGCGTCGGGTTCCGGCGAAGCGCATTAATCCCATCAAGCTGAAGCAAATGCAAGAGCAGGCGAAAGAATTGGAAGATCGGATTGCGGAACTCGAAGCAGGCATTCAACAATCCGAGCTGGCGTTATCGGATTTCGTGGGCGCAACGGAAGCCACGCGCCTTTCGAGCCTCCTGGAAACGCAACGCACCGAGCTCAACCAAGCGATGAACCAATGGGAACAGCTCACGCACGAGATTGAGGCAACGGCTTAGGGTTCCACCTGAGTATCGGCGGGTTTCTTGCGCTTCATTTCATCCCATCGCTTGACCAGTTCACGCCATTGATCGAGTGTCAGCACGCCCCGCAATTGCACGCTCATTTCGAGAAAGACGCGGCTGGACTCCGCCCGCGCCGCTGCGAGCCGTTCAATCACCGGGCGAGCCGCCTGAACGTTCACGTTCGGGTCGTTCAGCAAGTCTTCCAGATCGCCTTCCGCTTTCTGAACATTGTTCCGGGCATCGAAGAGCCGGCTCCGATACGATCTCACGATCTGGCGAATTCTTTGATTCTGCCCATCGCTGAGTCCGATGTTGGCGGCAACCGGGCTATTCCACCAAGGGAAGTTCGCTCTGTTTTGCGCGTAGGCGCAGCCAGCCGTCAGCAAACACGCGAATAGCAGTGCGCGAATCTTCTGGAAACTCATTCGTCGAATAACGCCTGAAGCGGCGCAGTGGGTTGAGCTTCGGATTCCTCAGCCATCGAGCTGACTTGCTCGGCAAGCTGCGCATCCGAGACCTTGTTCGCCATCATCTGTTGCCTATGATTTTCCTCATAGACAAACAATCCCGCTCCGAGCACCAGCACAGCCGCCGCGGAAACCAGTTTTCGGGGTTGCAGACTAGACCACCATGGTGATCGCTCCGTCAACCGCGCGTAGATCTTACGGCGTTGCGCGGCCAGAAACTCAAAGCTCACCTCGTCCTCGGAAGCCGGGCTAAGCTCCAGCTTTCGGCGCTTCGCCTGCATCGAAGAGAGCCGCGCTTGGCAATCCCGGCAGCCGTTTAAATGGCTGTCCTCGGGACCGACATCGTATAGATGTTCAATCAACTGCTCATCTGTCCAATGTCCTGACAAATTGGACACGCTCATAAACCCTCCGCACACCTAAGAGTGTGCTGTATATAGATCTTTCAATTCCTCACGCATCTTGGCTATGGCCCGAAACAAATGCGCCTTCACCGTGCCTACATCCAGTTTAAGGATGCCGGCGATCTCTTCCAGCGCCATAGCGTCATAATGCCGCAGCGAAAATACAGCGCGCTGCCGGTCTGACAACTTCCCCAACGCCAGCTCCAGTCTCTGCTGGATTTGCTTGGCGAATAACTGACGCTCCGGATCGGGCGCGCCGCCGGGAGTCATCTGTAGAATGACTTCTTCATCCTCGGCTGGCGGACGGCGCTGCCATAATTTCCATGCCTTGGACCGAAGACGATCCAGGCAGGTATTTACGGCGATCCGGGTGACCCATTTCCCAGGATTATCCAGGTCATCTGGGCCACTTTTCCCCTTACTCAACGCTTTATAGGCCTTCAGGAACACGTCCTGGGTCGCCGAATCGGCTTCATCCGGGTCCTGCAGCATGCGGCGGCACAACAGAAACACACGCTTCTGTTCGGATGCCATCCAACTGCCAAAATCCCGAAGCTCAGCGCCAGCGCGGACTTCCGTCCCCAGTTGGTCCGCCATGAGGCCTATCATAGCTGTCCATCTGACTAAACGAGCTCCCGCCGAAAAGGTTTACCGTCGCCTGGAGCACGTTAGAGTACTCTCATGCGCCTCATTCTTCTTTGTTTATTGTTCGCCTGCTCCCAAGCCTCGAGCCAAATCACTGTGCGAGCGAACGACAAGACGGTTAAACTCGATGCGAACAGTCTCGCCGACCTCCCGCGGCAGGTTGCAGTCCTGAACGACCACGGCAAGCAGGTCAACTATGAAGGCGTCCTAGTGCACGACGTACTCGTCCGCAGTGGAGTCGATTTCGGCACAGGACTTCGCGGTAAGCAGCTTTCGACCTACGTCGTTGCGACTGGCAGCGACGGGTACCAAGTCGTCTACGCGTTAGCGGACTTCGATCCCAGCATCACCAGTTCTGCAATTATCCTCGCGGACCGGCGTGACGGCAAACCCCTCGATGATCATGAGGGGCCACAGCGCATCGTGGTGCCGCAAGACAAAAGGCCCGCTCGCTCCCTCCGCTTATTGAAAGAGATCGATGTTGTGCAACTAAACAAATAACGCGATTAGCCCGTGAAAATCTTACGCTATAAACCTGCCATGCCGCCTGGCGCTAGCATGATCACGGAGTCGCAAACTCATTGAAAAGATGATCAAGAGCGTGCCCGCAGTCTTGGTCTTGCTTTCGGCGCTGGCTGCTTGTTCATCCAACAGCCAATTCCGTAAAGCAATTGTGATCGTGGATGTTACTGTGGTCGATGTCCGGAGGGGAGTTGGCCTGCCCCACATGGACGTCGTCGTTCACGACGATAAGATCACCTCCGTCGCTCCCACCGGCGAACGTCTCCCGAGCGCCGCCAGCGTCATCAGCGGCAAAGGGCGATTTCTCATTCCCGGTCTTTGGGACATGCATGTCCACGAGGCGGACGATCCGCGTGCCCTGGGGCTGTTGCTAGCGGCCGGAATCACCGGGGCGCGCGACATGCAAAGTGATCCCCAGAAGGCGCTCGAAAATCGACAACGAATCGAGAGCGGTCAACTCGACGGGCCGCGTCTCCTCGTTGCCGGCCCGTTGCTCGAGGGTCCTCCCTCGAAACCGGATAACGAGACGTGGATCGTTCGGACGCCGCAAGAAGCAGACAGGGCCGTCGCCTCATTGGCGGCCCTCGGCGTCGACTTCATAAAAGTTCACGACCATCTGTCCCGGGAGGCTTCCCACGCGGTTGCGAATTCGGCGAAGGCAAAGGGACTTCCTTTTGTGGGCCATGTTTCGGAATGGATTACACCCGCCGAAGCTTCCGACATGGGGCAGAAGAGCATTGAGCATTTCGAGTTTCTGCCGAAGAAATGCCTCGCGCTGCTTGATCCGAAACGGTCCGACACGCCGCCTGGTTGCGATCGCGCGACCTTGGACGCCCTGATGAAGACGTTCGCCAGAAACGGCACGTGGCTGGATCCGACGGCCGGGGCGTTCCGGTATTTCGCGCCGGAACAGTGGGAGAAGATCCGGTCCGTTTATCGGGATCTCGCGGAGCTGATGCGCGCCAATG
>JAFASD010000138.1 GCA_019244945.1 Acidobacteriaceae bacterium
GGTTAATTACTGGTTAGCGATGCGGCCGCGACGTTTCCTATTCGTCCATCCGGAACCGGAACTGAGGGCAATCATCGTTCATGAACTGCGATCGGCAATGTCGTGGACGATTGAGGATTGCGGCACTCACCGCACATCCATTGCACCGTACCTGGCTGATTCAGTGTTTATCACGGTGCCGAGCAAACAACGTACTCTCCGCGCTGTCTTGCCATCTGACGCCGAGTTGATCGCGCTGGAGGCCCGGCCGGTGGATCAAGTGTTGAGAGGATATCTTCCCATCTCTGCCAAGTTACTTATTGCGGTTGCCTCAGGTTGGCGGGGGTTCCTTGAAATCGCCCGCACGGTCCTGACGGCTGCTGGCTGCGATGCTGAGTTCCTGCTCCTTCGCGATACGAACGCGAACGGGTGGGATCGCGGGTTGGAAACGGCGTCTGTAGTGATCTGCGACGCAGTCACGGCCCAGCTCATTCCGAACAGGTGGCGCACCATCGTTTTTCCATTGGTGTCGGATGCCTCCATTGCCCGGCTCAAGAGCTTTGAGCGGTTTTACTGTGATTAAGACACTTTCGAAAGTGTCGTCATTTGCCTCATTTGGACGCATGGCCTGGCTTAGTATCGGCGCATGTGGACTTATAGATTGCTGGTTGGCATTGCCGGCCTGTGCAGCATCGCCATGTTAGCAGACGGCCAGACGAACGACTGGCGCTCGGTTGAAAATCTTGCTCCCGGAACAACAATCAGCGTGGTTAAGCGCACTCGATTGGACTGCGATCTCGTAAACGTGACGGATTCCGAGCTTACGTGCGATCATTCCATCGCCGGAGACATGAGAAGGTATGTGTTCAAACGAGAGCAGGTCCGCGAAGTCCGCCTGGAAATGCCGCAGCACAATCAATGGGTCAAGGGTGCCGCCGTGGGCGCTGCTATAGGCGGGTTACTGGGTTTTTTGGGCGGACGCCAATTGGCCGACCCCGAAGCGCGGGCCTACGCCGGCTTTTATGGAATTCCGATCGGCGCATTCGTAGGCGGGTTCATCGGACATGGGATTCACCGACATGGTGCTGTCGTTTACCGCCAGGCCTAAGCGTAGTTGTGACGCGAATGAAGTGGTACTCAAAGCAGCTTGTCGAGCGTAATCGGAAGTTCCCGGATACGCTTGCCCGTCGCATGATAGATCGCATTCGCTACCGCAGCGGCGCAGCCCGTAATTCCGATTTCACCGATTCCGTGTGCTCCTAATGGAGTGTGCGGATCTGGAATATCGAGGAAGTACGCCTCGATCTTCGGTATGTCGGCATTGACCGGAAGATGATACTCGGCAAGGCTTGGATTGACGATTCGTCCAGTCCTTTCATCGAAGAAAGTCTCTTCCGTTAGGGCCATTCCGATGCCCATAATGATGCCGCCTCTAAATTGGGAGACAGCCGTTTTGGGATTGAGAATTCGACCGGTATCGAACGAACCTACCCAACGGGAGACTCGGGTTTCGCCGGTCTGTTCATTCACGCGTATTTCGCAGAACTGCGCGCCATACGAACCCATGGAGTATTTCATGGTTTCCAGAGGCGGCCCCGTTTCGGACTCGGCCTCGACAAAGTCCTGCTTCAAACGCGACAGGATCTCGACATAGGTTTCGCCCGTTTCCGGTTTATCTCTGCGGAAGAGTCCTCCATCGCAGGCTCTGACCTCATCGAAATGCGATCCGGACAGCGGTGAATTCTGGTCTTGCTTAGCCGATTTCAATAACTCCCGGTGGAGTTTCTCGCAGGCTTGTTGCACCGCCAGTGCGATGCTGACGGTCTGGTTCGAACCGCCCGCAACGGGCGCTTGCGGCAGGTTCGTGTCTCCATATTCGAAGCGGATTTTTTCCAACGGAAGCCCTAGCCGCTCCGCCGCGTGCTGGGTCTGAACAGTGGCTGTGCCCATGCCCATCTCCTGAGCAGAACTTTGGATCACGGCCGTTCCGTCGGCGTTGAGTCTAACTCGGGCTGCGGCCGGAAAACGGTATGCCGGGTAGAAAGCTGTACCTACGCCTTGGCCCACAAGCCATTTGCCGTCTCGCATGGAGCGAGGCTGGGCCGGCCGATTCTGCCATCCAAATTTTTCTGCGCCCAGCCGATAGGCTTCTTTGAAATGGCGGCTAGAGAACTCAGTGTGCTTTGCCGGGTCTTGATCTGGATCGTTCCGCAAGCGCAATTCGACTGGGTCGATCCCCAATTCATAAGCGAGCTCATCCATAGCGGACTCGAGCGCGAACGTGCCGATGGATTCTCCAGGCGCCCGCATGAAGGTATTGGGAGTTGTATTGAGCCGTACTAGCTTTTGGGTGAGGTATAAACTTTCAGTGGCATACAGATGCCGGGCAGGAAAGGAAAACTGTTCTGCGAAGTCGTTGGCAAATGAGCTTGCGGTAGTGCCCGTGTGAATTAACGCCGTGAGCTTGCCGGTTTCGTCCGCAGCCAGCGCCACACGCTGCTCAGACGGTGTTCGACCACCGACGGTTCGAAACACTCCTTCGCGCGTCAAGACCAGCTTGACGGGCTTGCCGACAACTTTAGCAGCCAAAACGCAGAGTTGCACGTGGCCCCACATGGAGCCTTTGCCCCCAAAGCCGCCGCCTACAAATGGAGCAAGCACCCGGACATTCTCTTTCTTCAGCGAGAACATTTTGGCCAGTGAATCAGCCACGCCGCGAACAAATTGGCTGGTATCGTAAACCGTCAGTTGGTCGCCATTCCATGCTGCTGTCGTTGCGTGAAGCTCAATGGCATTGTGGTTAAAGCGCGGAGTCGAGTACACGTGATCCACTTTGTATTTCGCTTGCGCGAGAACTTTTTCGGTATCGCCGCGTTCGACTTCCGTGTCTTCGCCCATGATGTTCTTGGGCGTCTCCGCTTGAGATTTCGCAGCCTCGAATGAGAGTGCGGCCGGTTCTTCGTCGTATTCGATTTTGATCAGCGATGCCGCATGCTCGGCTCCGTCGAGCGTGTCGGCGATAACTACTGCGATCGCCTGCCCATTCCAATAAATCTCGTCGGTATTGACCACGTTGGCGGTACTGGCGGCAGCGTCGGTTCCACTGGAGGGACTGAACAGCGGAGGGTCCTTCATCTTGGGTGCGTTCTTATGGGTGATCACGGAGAGAACGCCTGAAGACTTCTCCGCTTCGCTGGCATCAATTTTCCGAATTTTTCCTTTGGCGACCGTACTGAAGGCGAGCGATGCGTAAACCAGAGCTTCCAAGGGAAAGTCGGCTGTGAATGAGGCAGCACCCGTCACCTTTTGCGGACCGTCCAGCCGGTCGATTGGTTTGCCTACAATCCGATGCTCTTCGCTGAGCTGATCGCGATCCCGGTCCGGCACGAACTGAACGACTGCTTGCGTCACCTTCGAAAAAATGCTCATTGGACTTCCGCCTTTCCGGCAAGTTCCATTAGAACGTCAACAATGGTCCGCTTTGCCAATTCAACTTTGAAGCCGTTATGGGCGAGAGGTTTCGCCGCTTGCAACTCGAGCTCTGCCGCTTCTCGGAACGTTTTTTCTTCCGCGGGCCGGTGGAGTAAGAACTGCTCAGCGGCAGTTGCACGCCAAGGCCTGTGCGCCACTCCTCCTAAGGCCAGTCGAGCGTTTTGGATCCGACCGCCCTTCACGTCCAGCACGGCAGCGACAGAGACCAGGGCGAAGGCATAGCTCGCGCGATCGCGAACTTTTCTGTAGAGAGATTTCCGAGCGTCGGGAAAGTTCGGGAGATCAACGGCCGTGATCAGTTCATCCGGGTTCAGATTGGTGTCCTGAGAAGGCGTGTCGCTGGGAAGGCGATGAAATTCCGTAATAGGAATGCTGCGCTCTCCGTTTTTTCCCGTTACCCGAACGACTGCGTCGAGGGCAGCCATCGCGACACACATGTCGGAGGGATGCGTTGCAACGCATTGTGATGAGGCTCCCAAAATCGCGTGAATTCGATTAAATCCATCGATGGCATCGCAACCGCTGCCCGGAGTGCGCTTATTGCACCGCGCCGCGGAATCATAGAAGTAATAGCAACGAGTCCGCTGCATCAGGTTTCCGCCTGTGGTCGCCATGTTTCGCAGTTGGGCGGAAGCTCCCATCAGAATCGCTTGCGAGAGGACGCGATAGCGATCCCGAATCAGCGGATGCGCAGCCAAATGACTGTTGCGGACCAGTGCTCCAACACGCAAACCCCCGTCGGGCAGTTCTGTTATCTGATTCATCGGAAGCCGAGTGATATCGATCACTGCATCCGGCTGTTCAATGCGTTCTCGCATCAGATCGACGAGATTCGTGCCGCCGCCGAGGAACTTCGCATTGTTCGTTTCCCAGAGTGCATTCAGAGCACGTTGCGAATTTTCCGCTCGGATATAAACAAAGTTGTTCATCGGCTCAGCACCTCGAATGCATCGCGGATTGCTTCGTTGATTCCGACATACGCGCCGCACCGGCACAAGTTCCCGCTCATGCGCTCCTGGATTTCAAGATCAGAAAATTCTATATCTTTGGCCTCCAGTTCCGTGACAGCACTTGGTGCGCCACCGCGGAACTCCTCAATCATTGCGGCGGCCGAACAGATCTGACCGGGTGTGCAATACCCGCATTGAAAGCCATCATGCTTGACGAAAGCCTGCTGCAGAGGATGTAGGCCATTCGCATCCGCCAAGCCTTCGATGGTTGTAATTTTCATGCCGTCATATTGGACCGCTAAGGCGAAACACGAATTGATCCGCTCTCCATTGACTAAGACGGTACACGCTCCACAGGCGCCTTGGTTGCAACCCTTCTTCGTGCCCGTTAACCCGATATGCTCCCGTAGAGCATCGAGCAGAGAGACGCGCGCCTCCAGTTGGAGTTTGTGTTCCCTTCCATTCACGTGCAGTGTGACGGAATGCGCGGCCAGAGGCGAATCCATACGTATTGTGTTTCCCCCGCCTGAGCTTATCGCACGTATAGACTGATGTTCACAGAACGTGACAATGAACGGTCTCGGCCATAATATAGGCATGAAAAGGGGGAAGGCAGCCATGGGCCTTCAAGTCAGGCCAGAGACCGAAGCGAGGATTAACGCCCTCGCCGCGGCATCCGGTGTGTCGGTGGATGAGTACCTTGCGGCACTGGTGAATAGGCAATTTCTGGACGAGGAGTCTGCCAGTTCTCCACAAAAAGCATGCGCCAACGGGCCACAGCACCCTATCTGGGAAGTCATTGCCGAGAACATGAAAGACGTTCCACCGGAAGACTTCGCCGCTTTGCCGAAGGACGGCCTCAGCCAGATTGATCACTATGTTTACGGCGTTCCCAAGCGAAGTTCGTGACCGCTGTTTTCGCCGATACGTTTTACTGGGCAGCTCTTACCGCTATCGATGATCCTGCGCATACCCGCGCAATGGAGCTCAGCCGTTCGCTTGCACCAGACAGAATCATGACAACGGACGAGGTGCTGGCGGAGTACCTGACGTTTTTTCCGACTGCTAGCGCCAAAATCCGGGATCGCGTTGGACGTAATGTCGATACGCTGATAAACAGCTTCGAGGTTCGCATTGTACCCCAGAGCAGGGAGTCTTTCCTTGCGGGCCTTAAAGTTTATCGCGCACGTCCCGCTAAAGGTTACAGCCTGACCGATTGCATCTCTATGATCACGATGAAGGGGGAAGGACTCACGGACGTTCTCACCAATGACCGACATTTCGAGCAAGAAGGCTTCCGGATGCTGTTTCGGTGACAACAAGAAATCCTGAGGCGTCTCAAGGACCGACCGGTTCCCCGGGACGGTTCCATTCGCTCACCAAATAGCCTGCCTTTACTGCCCGATAATCTCTAGAATTCCGGCATCGGGCCCGGACCACGCGGCTGATCCCTCGTGGCTCAGTTTCTGAGCGCCGTCGTCCCAATGCAGGCGGGTGATTTTGCTCGCTCCTTGCTCGTACGAATATGTCGTGCCATCGTCATCATAAAGAGTGAAGTCGGTGGTCGCTCCACGATACACTCTAACCTTCGCGATTTTCTGCGTTTGAGCAGTGCTGTCGATCGGCTCGCCGAGCGGAACGATTGAGCCTGCGCGGACAAACAACGGCAAAACATCGACAGGGGCGTCCGCCTGAACGGTCTGGCCGCCGTGAATCCGCTCATTGGTCCAATAGTTGTACCAATCGTTGCCGGCCGGGAGATAAACGGCGCGGCTGGTGGCGCCTTGTTCCGTTACCGGAGCTACCAAGAATGCGGGACCGAACATGTACTCGTCGCGGAGATCGGCTACCTGCGAATCATCTGGAAAATCCATGAACAGCGGGCGCATGTAAGGCGCGCCGGTCTGATATGTCTTGTACGCAAGTGAATAGATGTAAGGCATCAATTGGTAGCGCAAGCGAAGATACTTGCTCAGGATGGGTTCGGCTTGTTTGCCATACGACCAGACTTCGTTATACCGGCGGCTTCCGTGCGTTCGGAAGATCGGCTGAAAGGCGCCATATTCAAACCAGCGGGTGAATAGCTCCGGGTAATCGTCGTCATTTCCAACATTCTCGCGCGCATCGGATGGATCGATTAGCGGGGCGTGCTCCGGGTGATGCGTGCCGGGCAGATACTGCCAGCCGCCGACATCGGTGCTCCAGTAAGCCATGCCCGAAGCAGTGAAATTCAGGCCCGTGGGAATTTGCCGCTTGAGCGTGTCCCAGGTGGGGAAAATATCGGACGACCAAAACATTGCGCCATTCCGTTGCGCTCCGAGATAGGAATCGCGCGAAAGAACGAGAGCGCGGCGCTTCAGATCACGGCGAAACCCGTCATAAATAGCCACGGTGTGAAACAGAGGATAAACGTTGAAATAGCGCGTGCCCGGCCCGATATGGAAGAAGCTCCCATTCGGAGGCAGATCGGGTTCCGTTTCATCCGTCCAAATCGAATCAAATCCTTTATCGATGAAATTTTCGCGCGTCACATTCCAATACCAGCGCGCTGCCTCGGGATTGGTAGTGTCGATGTCGGAACCGGCGCGATCATAAGGGAGACCGTTCGTGGGCGTGCCATCGGCCAAATGCTCGAACCAGCCATTCTTGAGGAGAAGATCGTAATAGCGGGTACCCGGATTGAAGCGAGGCCAAACGCTGATCATTGTCTGCATGCCCATCGCGTGCAATTCACGGTTCATGGATGCGGGATCGGGCCACTTGTCGGGAACCATATCCAACTGGCCCATCTTTGAGAAATAGAACCAGTCCACCACCAACACGTCGATGGGCAAATGACGCTCACGATAACCTTTCGCCACAGCAAGTAGTTCGGCTTGGGTCGAGTACCGCTGTTTGCTCTGTATGAAACCGTAAGCCCCTTTGGGAAGCATCGGCGTCGGGCCCGTCAGAAGACGATAGCCGGTATAGATCTCGTCCGTGCTGTTTCCCGCAATCACAAAAAACGAGACACGGTTTCCGACTTCCGATTCCCAGCGGGTCTGTTCGTTGAACCCCGGCCGGATCGTGGTCTTCGACGGATTGTCCCAAACCATTCCGTAGCCGCGGTTAGTCACCGCGAAAGGCACGCCGATGGTGGGGCCACCCGTCGCATTGTAATCGTGCCAGCATGGCACAGTGTGACCCCGATGATCCAGATATCCTTCCTGGTTCTGCCCGAGTCCGTAATAATGTTCGTCGGCGGGAGAAGCGAAGGTTGCGCCGACCTGGAAAAACGCAAGGTCGGATTGACCTTTATCGTTCAGCACACCGGCATTGCCGTCTTTATGATTGGGTACGGCCATGGACCAGCCGATCATCTCAACGAGCTTCTTGCCTTCGGCGGTGCTAACGGTGATGTGAGCGCCGGGCGCGGAGCCGCTGAAGTACTTTCCGATGTCGACCTGCGTCGCCAAAGGAGGCGGACCGTGATGACCATTTCCTCCGACTGTAACTACCAGGCGCGCAGAGCGATACGTATCGCCTTCGCCATTGCGCTCCTGCGTCCATCCCTCTGGAGCGGGTTTCGCCAGGAAGCCGTAGCCTGGCGGCGCAGTCGCCTGCTGCTTGTCCAAACTCAGCGTGACCCGAATAATGTTCGGTGCGTACGGCTCGAGCGAAATAGTAGCGCCACCGCGATCAAGAACAAGCGATTGCGCCTGTGCCCATGCCCCGCAGGGCAGTGCCGCGGCCAGAATCAACAAACACCAGACTCGCCGGCAGCGCCAGCTTCTCATGCGCGCGCGGCGGTTTTTCCGTTGGTATGACTGATCGCCGTGCTCACTTCATCGCCGTTATTCACAATCTCGATTTTGCCTTTGAAATAGGCGCCCTCTTCGATGACAATGGCGGGCGTTCGCAGATCGCCGACCAGGCGTCCTCCTTTGCGGATGGTGATCCTCTTGCTCGCTTGCAAATCGCCGTGAATACTGCCCAGCACTTCGACTTCTCGCGCGGTCGAATCGGCTGCCACTTTTCCATGAGGCCCGACCGTGAGCCGGCAATCCGGCAGCTCGAGCGTGCCGTCGACTTCACCATCGACGTATAGACCTTCTCGACTCTTAATGTGGCCCCGTATGATCATTCCCCGGCCGATGACGGCCAGACTTGTCACGGCCCCGAGACCTTCGACCGCTGATTCCGCGAGGTCGTTTGATCCTGAAGACCTTGTAAACGAATGGTTTTCCTGCTTCCGGTCACTCCACATGAATAGCTCGTAGTTCATGATAACTCCGCACATGTTTGCGGGACCATGTACTAGAGGTCATGAATCCTTCACGGGATCTGTTGCATCCTGTTAGTACTTTTTGGAATATGTTCGTTCGTAAAGTAGTGCAGGCCGCGCAATGGGCCGTTCTCTTTCTCGGGGTGCTGAGTCTGATTGCGTGCCAATCTGCTTCGAAAGCGCAAAACCGGATGGCTTTTCCGCCGCCGCCTGTTTCGGTCGTCCAAGTTCAGGCACAAGATGTTCCCATCTATTCTGACTACGCTGCGCAGACGTTCGCGCGCGACATGGTAGAAGTTCGAGGCCGCGTGGACGGATTTATCGAGAAGCGTCTGTTCCAGGTGGGCAGCGATGTGCGCACAGGTCAGACGCTTTATGAGTTGGATCGACGGCCGTATGCGGCAGATGTAGACAAAGCCAAGGGAGACTTGGCGCAAAGCGAAGCCAATCTGGAGTTCGCCAAGAAGCAGGTAGCGCTCATCCAGGCGCAGGCCAACCTCGCGCAAGCCAAAGCGAATCTGGTGAAAGCGCAGCAAGATGTAGAGCGATTGCAGCCCTTGGTGAGCCAAGACGCCGCTGCCAAGCAGGATCTGGATAATGCTTTAGCGGCGCTGGACGCCAATAAAGCAAACGTGGCCGCACTTACGGCAAACGTGGACCAAACTCGGTTGCAGACGCGCACAAACATAAACTCTGCTGGGGCGCAGGTGGCCTCCAACAAGGCGCTTCTCCGCACCGCTGAACTGAACCTTGGTTACGCGACAATTACCGCGCCCATCTCGGGCCGCATCGGGGACAGTCTCATCGAGGTTGGAGGTCTTGTCTCCAAAACGGCGACACAGCCGTTGACCACCATTGTTCCGCTCGATCCCATATGGGTTCGCTTCAAAGTGAGTGAAGCCGAATATCTTGCCTACGAGAAATCAAGGGACGTTCAGAACAGCGCAATGCTGCCGATCCGGCTCATACTGGCGGATGACTCTGTATTTTCCCATCAGGGGCAGATTCGAAACGCCTTAAATCAAGTTGATCTCAAGACCGGCACGCTCGAGATCCAGGGCACCTTTCCGAACCCGGAGCATCGGTTGCTTCCTGGCCAATTCGGTCGCGTCCGGCTGCTGACTCGAGAGGCCAGGAGTGTGATCGTGATCCCGCAACGCGCTGTTCAGCAGTTGCAAAGCATGCAATCCGTTTTCACGGTTGGGTCCGACAATAAGGCTCAGTTGCGGACCATCGTCACCGGAGATCGGGTGGGCGATAGCTGGATTGTCACGCAGGGCCTCAAGCCCGGTGACATCGTCATCGTGGAGGGTGTGCAGAAAGTTCGCCCCGGCGCGCCGGTCCAGCCTACTCCTTACAAAGCGCAGAACGCGTCGGCTTCCCCTTCTGAGAGCTGATTAGATGGCGCGATTTTTCATCGATCGGCCCGTATTTGCGATGGTGATCGCGATCGTGATCATCATCCTGGGCTGCGTCGTTATTCCGACGCTGCCTATCGCGACATATCCGCAAGTGGTACCTCCGGTTGTACAAATTACGGCTGTGTATCAAGGCGGCAACGCGAGCGATCTGGAAAAAACAGTGTCGCA
>JAFASD010000277.1 GCA_019244945.1 Acidobacteriaceae bacterium
CATCGTATTCCGCAAGGCAATGGCGCCACGCCGAGGCGTATTCGATAACCAGCTGTCGCCCATATTGATCAGAAAATCCATGCCCGTGCGAATCGCTTGCTGAGGATCGCTGTACGGCGGTACAGGATAGGAAAACGTGCGTAGCTGATAAGAAGGGTGATCGGCGGCCACGCGAATGTAGTAAGTCTGGTTCGGTTGAAGGATCCGCGTTCTGAACTTATAAAGGCCGGGATAATTTTGCGTGGCTTCAATTTGATAGATCGATGCGCCAGTCGTATATGGCTTTACGTCCGGCTGAGCGCCGGCATCGCGGTTCAATGTGAAGAGATCCACATCGACAGGAACTTCGCGATCGGTGACGTCGAGAACGAAATAAACCAGCGTGGGCTTGTCGCCGTGAAATGTGAAACGGAACCACTGGAAGCCCTTCAGAAGCGCGGCATAGCGGTCTTCATCGATAGCGGGCGAATAAGGCCGCTCATCTGAGGCGCCGTAGATAGTTTGACCAAATTCGAAGGGTTGCGCGCTCTGCCAGGTATCGTTCGGCATTGCTGCAATTACGCCTGGACTACGCCTTCCGGTAGGAATTCGATTGAACGCTGTTATGATCTCCGGCAGAACTTCGCCGGACTGCGCTTCGACAGAAACCGCGACCGGGCCAGGCGCCCTGGGGCGGAGCGTTAGATAGAGATCGAGATCCTGGCTGTGCAAACGCTTCTTTGCCACAACGCCATTTACATCCGCAAGCGAGAGTTCTATCGACTTGCCCTGAAACCGGGCGGGGTCTTTGATCGCGATCGTGACGGCATACAAGCTGTCAGACGTCGCACTGCCCAGGATGATGCGGCGCGCCGGCAATCGGGAAGCAGTGGGAGACCACCCGCCCAAGAATACGGCGATTCCTGAAAGGAGAAACAGCGCCACGATAGGCTTAGAGAGCCGCGCAAAGGTTTGGAAGAGAGAACAGCGCATCATCGCTCCCGATTCTTGGATGGCCGCGACCGCCGACCGGTCTTGGCGGACCCAAGCGAATTGACGGAAGCATCTTATCGCATCCGTTCCGGGCTGTGGATACAATCGGGCAGAAGGGCACGCCTCAACAATCAGCCCCGACTGAGAGACTAGGGGGAGTTATGGAATCGACCGATTCGAGACGACAATTTATCACCCGTGTAGCAGGTGGAGTTGGCGCACCACTCATCTTAGGCGCCCAATCTAAATCGGGTAACCAAAAACCGATCATGGGTAGCGGCGAATATCGTTACGAAGTAACTCACGATTGGGGCAATTTGCCGCCGGAGATCCGTTACGGCAACACTCATGGCGTGTGCGAGGATTCCCAGGGTCACGTCTATATCCATCACACGGTAGGCGATTCGAGCGAGAAGCCCGACACAATGGTTGTGTTCGACTCGAAAGGAAAATTCGTCAAAAGCTGGGGCGGAGAATTTCGCGGCGGCGCACACGGCTTGACCATCCGCAAAGAAGGCAGCACAGAGTTCTTGTACCTGTGCGACATCAAGCGCGGGCTGGTGGTCAAAACCACGCTCGACGGAGAAGAAGTCTTTGCACTGGGATACCCCAAGGAAGCTGCGCCGTATGCCGAGCCCGGATCGGACGGCAAGCCGCTGAAGTATAGCCCGACAAATCTCGCGGTCGCGCCCAATGGCGATTTCTATGTTGCAGATGGATACGGTTCGAGCTACGTCAACGTGTACAACCCGGAAGGAAAATATCTGCGAACCTTTGGCGGCCCAGGATCGGGCCCAGGCCACCTACAATGCCCGCACGGGATCATCGTAGACACCCGCGGCACAGAGCCGATTCTGCTGATCGCCTACAGAACCAATAAACGCATTCAGCGTTTCACGTTGCGAGGCGAGCACATTGACTTTCTCTACGGAACGAATGCTCCCTGCCATTTCAACGTATTCCGGAACGGCGACGTTGTGGTGCCCGATCTGTTCGCGCGCGTCACTCTGATGGACGCGAATAACAAAATCATCATCCACTTGGGCGACGACTCGCAGAGCGACTACATGCAGACTCGCAAACTTACGCGCGACCATTTCACGCCGGGCAAGTTTGTCTGCCCACATGGGGCCTGCTTCGATCACGAAGGCAATATCTACGTTGTCGAATGGGTTGAGGTAGGCCGCGTTAGTAAGCTGCGTAAAGTCTAAAGATGACTGAAGGACTTACTGGTGCGGAGAGGGGGACTTGAACCCCCACGGTGTTACCCGCTAGCACCTCAAGCTAATCGTGTGCTTCCCGCATTGGCCGAGCTTGGTCAGCTTGGTTTTCAGCTCACGACGCACAAGCGGAAAAGGATCGAATCCTGCGAACCGGTTGGCGAACTGCGTAATGAGAGCAAAGGCAAGACCTTGCGCCATCCTTGGCATCGGCTATTTGATTCCAATGATTTATTTCGTATGGTCTCTGAGAAAAGGGCGGAGATCGGGGACACTCCGTGGGGTGCTGCGGGCCTTGAATGGCAAATACAATCTCCTCCCACTACGTACAACTTCCAAGTGACACCAAAACTTAGAGACGAAGCTTACAACTATGGGCCTCTGGAGGAGATTGCTGGATGACCCGCGTTTGTCATTCACGGTAGGCCCGATCGCATCAGCAACTCAGCGGAGTCATTGAATTTCGCCATCGCATCACTAAACCATGGATTTACAACTGAAAGACAAATTGGCTCTGGTTACCGGATCTACCGCCGGTATCGGCTTAGCCACTGCAGAGGCATTGGCGCGCGAAGGGGCGGGCGTTATTATCACCGGACGTACACAACGCCGAGTAGACGAAGCTCTATCGAAGCTAGTGGCAGTCAATCCGAATGCTCGGCCTGAGGGTCTCGCTGTCGACCTAGGTACAAGCGAAGGAGCGGAAGCCATCACTGAACGCTGGCCGAGCGTTGACATTCTGATCAACAATGTTGGCATTTTTGAGCCGAAACCTTTCGAACAGATCTCAGATGCGGATTGGCTGCGCTTCTTTGAAATCAACGTGCTCAGTGGTGTGCGTTTAAGCCGGCATTATCTCCCTCATATGAAAGCAAGCAATTGGGGCCGCATTGTGTTCATCTCAAGCGAATCAGCACTACAGATCCCGGTGGAAATGATCCATTACGGTATGACAAAGACGGCACAGCTTGCGATCGCCCGCGGTCTTGCCGAGACGACTAGGGGGACCAATGTCACCGTAAATTCGGTTCTGCCTGGGCCAACGGCGTCCGAGGGCGTAAACGAATTCGTAGGGAAGTTAGCGGAAAATCAGAAGAAGAGCGCGAAGGACGTTGAACGGGACTTCTTCGCGCATGCGCGGCCTAGTTCGATCTTGCAGCGGTTCGAGCGCCCCGAAGAGATCGCCTCCGTAGTCGCTTTTCTCGCTAGCCCTCGAAGCTCCGCAATCAACGGCGCGGCGGTGAGAGCTGACGGAGGAGTGGTCCGGTCCATCGGCTAATGCGTGCAATTCATGAAGCCTCAAGCGGAGGAGAGCGGAATCGAAATGTCGGTGTGATCGTGGCGATCCTGGCCGGCAGCGGTGCAGACGCGATCACTAACGAACTGAAGTAGAGCCGTCGCAGCGAATACACTGCTAGTTGGCGTACGTCGCTTTGTCACCAGTACCGCGCCAGACGAGTTCCATCTCCTCCAGCGAACGACCTTTCGTTTCCGGCACCATCGCCGACATAAATAAGGCGGCAA
>JAFASD010000399.1 GCA_019244945.1 Acidobacteriaceae bacterium
GGGAATTGAGCGGTCCTCAAATCATCCGGTCCCGTTCCGATGCCACAAACAAATTTGGTCCCGCCTGCTTCTATGCCGCCGAGCATTTATTGAGTATATGCAAGAGACTGCGCGAAACCTCCAGCGGAACGGATCGACGTTACAATACGAAAGCAATGCTTGAGCGAGTCTCGCCAGCGCGCTCCATCCACGGCGTTGTAAACGTGCCGGGCGATAAATCCATTTCCCATCGCTTCGCAATGCTCACCTCGATCGCTCAGGGCGACTCGCAAATTTACAATTACTCGACGGGTGCCGACTGCCAATCCACACTTTCGTGCATGAAAGAACTTGGGGTAAAGTACGAATTCATCGAAGAAGATGGCCGGCGAGTGCTCGCAGTGCACGGAATAGGTTCTACAGGCCTTCAGGCACCCTTGCAGGCTCTCGATGCTGGGAATTCCGGTTCCACCATACGCATGCTCACAGGTATTCTCGCGGGGCAATCTTTCACAACCCGGATCGGCGGCGATGCCTCCCTTTCCAAGCGCCCCATGCGCCGCATCATCGCGCCTCTTTCGGAGATGGGTGCGCGCATTGATGCGTCCGATGGAGGATTTCCGCCGCTGACTATCCAAGGTTCTCCTTTGCGCGGCATCGATTACAATCTCCCTATTGCCAGCGCGCAGGTAAAAAGCTCTATTCTATTCGCCGGGCTTTTTGCAGAGGGTGAGACGGTAGTGCGCGAGCCAATCGTTACTCGGGATCACTCCGAAATTGCCCTGCGCGAACTCGGTGCCGAGATTACAACAGAGCCGCGTGTGGCTCGCATCCGTGGAGGTGCGCAGCTTTCCGGGAGGCGATTGGCCGTCCCTGGAGATCTCTCATCCGCAGCATTTTTTATCGTTGCTGCGCTGATGATTCGCGAATCGCGTCTGATCATTGCAAATGTCGGCCTAAATCCTACCAGGACTGCTTTGCTCGATATTTTGCGGGGAATGGGCGCATCTATCAAGCTGCTGCACATTGAGCAGGTGAATGGAGAACTGATCGGGAGTCTGGAAATCAAAAACTCCCGCATTCGCGGCGGGAAAATAGAGGGCGCTACGACAGCCGCTCTCATTGACGAAATTCCTATTCTGGCAGTCCTCGGAGCGGTAAGCGAAGAAGGACTGATAATTCGTGATGCTGCCGAGTTACGTGTCAAAGAGACGGACCGGATAGAGACGATCGCCCGGAATCTGCGCAATATGCACATTTCGGTGCAAACTACCGAGGACGGCATTGAGATTCCAGGAAAGCAAATCTTTCGCGCAGCAGAGATTCAATCTTGCGGCGATCACCGCATCGCGATGGCTTTCTCGATTGCCGCTTTGGCCGCCGAAGACGCGTGCACTGTTGAAGGCGCGGAGGCGGCTTCCGTTTCGTTTCCAGAGTTTTATCCTACGCTCCGCCAGATCACACAATAAATCGAGCCGCCCATGGAAGAATCACTCGATACTGATCTAACGCATGAAAGTTTGATTCACGACCTCAATAATGTATTCGAAACCATTACTGAAGCCGCCGAACTGCTGAGCGGAGATCGGCGTTGGAAGCCCTTAGCTGCAACTCTCTGTCGCAGCGTGAATCGAGGGAAGCGATTGTTAGGCGCCATTCCCGACAGCACTCCCATTCTTGCTTCCGTCATTGACGATGCTATCCAATCCGTGATGGATTACTGCATCGCCGCCCGCAAGCCGCGCATGAGGTTTGTGCGGCAGATTCCCACCGGAACGCGCCTGCCCGGATCGGCTAAAGATTGGGAACGTGTGTTCGCCAATCTCTTTCTGAATGCGGCGCAGATTATGCAGAAGCCCGGTCGAATCGACATCATGGCTCAACACATGAACGGCTCGTTGACAATTTCGATCTCCGACAATGGACCTGGTATTCCCCCAGATCTTCTGGCTCGTGTTTTTCGCCCGAACGTCTCGACGAAGACCAACAACTCCGGCCGTTCGGGCTTGGGTCTGCACATTGTGTCGTCGATTGTGAAGAAATACTCGGGTCGCGTAAGCGCGGCGAATCGGGAGCGCGCCAACGGCGCAGTGTTCACAATATCGGTGCCCGCAAATTAACGGACTCGGGAAAATGTTGTTTCGAGCGAAGTTCAAAGCGCATCTCACAAGGGAGAACGTGGTCTCACACATCGTCCGGGATGAAATATCTTTGCATACATTGTCACTTCTACCAACCTCCAAGAGAAAACCCCTGGCTGGAACAAATTGAGCTTCAGGATTCCGCCTATCCTTACCACGATTGGAACGAACGGGTAGCGGCTGAGTGTTACGCTCCGAACCTTGCGGCGCGCATATTGGATGAACAGAAGCGGATCACGCGCATCGTCAACAACTATTCCAAAATCAGTTTCGATTTTGGACCGACGTTGCTCTCCTGGGCCGCCGAGCACGCGCCTGAAATGTACCGCGGAGTCATTGAAGCCGACAAGCAGAGTCAAAAGCAATTTTCGGGTCACGGCTCGGCTCTCGCGCAAGCATACAATCACGCGATAATGCCGCTGGCAAATAGCCGCGACAAGAAGACCCAGATTCGGTGGGGCATTGAAGATTTCGTGAGCCGGTTTGGCCGGTTGCCTGAAGGGATGTGGCTGCCCGAGACTGCAGTCGACCTCGAAAGCCTCGATCTAATGGCCGAGGCGGGGCTGGTCTTCACGATTCTCGCGCCGCATCAAGCTAAATCATTTCGCCCGCTCGCAGGTGGCGATTGGCAAAACGTGAGCGGTTCGAAAATAGATCCCACTCGTCCTTACCTTCTGAAAACACCAAAGGGAAGATCGATCCATGTTTTCTTCTACGATGGGCCGATCTCCCAAGCAGTGGCGTTCGAGAAGCTGCTGAACGATGGCGAGAAATTTGCGGCACGTTTGGTCGGATCGTTTTCGGATGGAAGAAGTTGGCCGCAACTGGCTCACGTCGCAACCGATGGTGAGACATACGGACATCACCATAAACACGGTGAGATGGCGCTGGCCTATGCACTCGAGTACATCGAATCAAAGAAATCGGCCAAAATCACAAATTACGGTGAGTTTCTCGAAAAGAACCCTCCTGCCCATGAAGTGCAGATCTTCGAAAACACAGCTTGGAGCTGTGTTCATGGCGTCGAGCGGTGGCGCAGCAATTGTGGCTGTAATGCCGGACGTCCGGGCTGGAATCAGCATTGGCGCAAGCCTTTACGCGAAGCACTGGATTGGCTTCGTGATTACGTCAACCCACAATTCGAAGCTCTCGCATCGCGGCTACTGAATGACCCCTGGGGCGCGCGCGATGGCTACATAAGCGTCGTCCTGAATCGATCGCCCGACGTAAGGCAGCGCTTTGGTCAGGAATACTTCTCTCGCGATCTTTCGGCGTCCGAGCAGATTGTTGTCTGGAAATTACTGGAACTCCAGCGCCACGCCATGCTTATGTACACAAGCTGCGGCTGGTTCTTTGATGATCTTTCCGGGATAGAGACAGTTCAGGTGATCCAGTACGCAGGGCGCGTTGTTCAATTAGCTGAACAGCTCTTTGGGAACGCGATCGAGAATCAATTTCTAGAAAGACTCTCACTTGCTAAGAGCAATTTACCGGAATACGGAGACGGCGCAAAGATTTACAATCGCTACGTCAAGCCGGCCATAGTCGACTTGGAAAAAGTGGGCGCTCATTATTCCATCAGTTCCCTGTTTGCGCCCTATGGCGAGCGTACCGAAATTTTTTCGTACACCGCGAAGCGGCTCGACTATCATACCGGCGATGCAGGCAGATTGCGAATGGCGCTTGGCCAGGCCCGCTTCACCTCCAAAGTTACGCAAGAATCCGAGGTCCTCACCTTCTGGGTTGTTCATTTCGGCGATCACAACGTGGCTGGCGGCGTTCAAAAAGTCGATGGATTAGCCGGTTATCAGGATATGCTCGCCGCAATCGGGAACTCCTTCGATCAGGTAGATATCCCGGAGGTCGTCCGTCTGCTAGATAAACGATTCGGAGATAGGACATACTCGCTTCGATCCCTATTTCGCGATGAGCAGCGGAGAATCGTACGGACCATTCTCTCCGCGACCATTGCTGAAGCGGAAGCTGCTTATCTACAGCTTTATGAAAATCATGCGGCGCTGATGCGGTTCATAACCAGCCTTGGCACTCCCATGCCCCGCGAATTTACAGCCGCCTTGGAATATGCCCTCAATAGTTTGCTGCGCCGCGCGTGC
>JAFASD010000444.1 GCA_019244945.1 Acidobacteriaceae bacterium
CCGCGTGTTTGCCGGGACGGTAGACGATCCGTTCTATATCGACCTCGGCGCCGCCTTCGATTCGCTCAATCTTCGGAAGGGGACTGCTCGAGCGATAGGCGGAGTGCTGACGCCCGCGCAGGATGCCGACGACAATACGAACACCGCGCCTGACTTTGTTTCAGGATTCAACGTGAACACGATGGCGATTGAAGTACCCATCGCAATGCTGACCAGCACCGGAACGCAACTTCCGAAAAATAACCCCGCGGCGACCATCGGTATCTGGGGAACTACTTCGCGCCCGCGAATCACGGTACGGCGTGCACCCAATCCGACGTCTTACTCAGGCTCGTTTTCGCAGGTGCAGCGGATGGGAAATCCGCTCATTAACGAGTTGATTATCGGCACGGGCGACAAGGATTTCTGGAGCATGAGCGAGCCGGTGAACGATTCGCAGTTTGCCCATTACGCTCTGGATCCACTTCTAACGCGAGTGGTGAATGCAGTTTATGGAATCAACGTTCCTGCGCCTCCGCGAAACGATTTGCTGTTGCTCATGGAGTACTTGCCTCCGATTGCGGCTGCAGGGACTCCTACCGGACCGGTGGCGGACTTGCTTAGGCTTAATACAGGGATTGCACCTGCTACTAAATCGAGCCGAAAGAGACTTGGCGTGCTTGCTAACGATTTTGCCGGTTTCCCGAATGGCCGACGAGTTTCCGACGATGTCACCGATATTGCTTTACGAGTGGTTGCGGGAGGAGTGCTTGTAAGAGGGTTTGACGTGTCTCCGAATAATCTACTCGGGGATGGCGTGAACACCAACGATGTTCCCTACCAGGAGACGTTTCCCTACGTTGCCTTCGCACATAGCGGGCGCGACAGCAGGCACATCGATCCGGGCGAGCCGGGCTGCACCATGGGCGCCGGCCCGGCGTGTCCAGTGAATTGAAGGTCAGGGTCATTCTGTCCGGTTTGGATGGAATGACCCTTTTTGTCTATCCACCGCCATGCGTTATCTCTTGTTAACGGTCGTTGCCCTGATCGCGGCAGGACAAAACAGGCCTACGCTTTTATCTCCGGCCCAACAAAGGATTGACGCAGCAGAAAAAAGAGTTCAGGCGAACCCGCAATCCTGGCAGGCTTATAACGATCTGGCGCTCGCGCTTTGCCGCAAAGGGCGCGACAGCGGGGATGTGGCTTTTTATGACGAGGCGGAAAAGGCGGTTCAGCGTTCGCTTCAGTTTTCGCCTGGCAATTGGGACGCGCGAAAACTCGAAGTGACCGTTTTGCTCGGAAAACATGAATTCGCGCAAGCCCTGAAACAGGCAGCCGAGTTGAATCACCAGGCACACGATGACATCGGAGTCTGGGGATTGCTGGTGGATGCCAATGTTGCGCTCGGCAATTACGATGAAGCGGAGCGAGACGCGCAGTGGATTCTGGATTTGCGGCGAGGCAGCGCTTTAGGTTTCGAAAAAGCGGCTGGTTTGCGGGAGCTTTTTGGAGATATTGAGGGTGCGATCGAGTTTTTTCGGGAAACCGATCTGAGGACCTCGCAAAATGATACGGATCAACGCGCCTGGTTGCTGACCCAGATCGCGCGCCTGCAACTGGCGTTGGGCAACGCAAAGGTCGCGGGTGAGTTACTGGATCAGGTCGCGAAACTGAATCCAGATTCTCAACTGGCGCTTGCGACGCGGGCGAAGTTGCAGATGGCGGAAGGCCACTATGCCGAGGCGGTTGCGTCTCTTCGGAAGCGTTGCGATGCGCTTCCGAGCTCGGGCAATCTCTATGACTTAGCGGACGCGCTCGAGCGGAACGGCCGGAAAGAGGAGGCGCTTGCCGCCTTTCAGGAATTCGAAACCAAGGCACGGGCAGAGATGGCGAAGGCCTTCAACTCGAATCTCGATTTGATCTATTTCTACGCGGACCATAAGAACAATCCGGCTGAAGCGCTGGCGCTTGCGACACAAGAAATCAAAATTCGTCACGATTCGCCCACGCTGGATGCGTATGCCTGGGCGCTTTACCGCAATGGGAAATATAGCGAGGCCAAGACCCAAATGGACCGGGCGCTCGCAGTTGGAATCCGCGATCCGGTTTATTTTTGTCACGCCGCGACCATCGCCAGCGGGGTGAATGACACGGCGAGCGCGAACCGATTTCAGAAAGAGCTCGCAACCATGGATGGGAACACCTGCACGGTTGCAACACGTGTGCAAACTGCGCGAGGCGCAACTCCGTGAAGGCTGGAGCGGTTGCGCTTTTAATGGTTACCGCGGCGCTGTGGGCTCAGGACTCCACAGGTCCGCGATTTGTGGCAGCGCTCAGTAATCGAACGCTTGCCGGGCAGCTTACAGCCGCAAAAACGGATGAGCGAATTCGGGCTTATGAGCGGCTGATTGCGTCTTCGCCAGAAAACTTACAAGTCGAATCGGGTTTAATCTCGGCATACTTGCAGAAACTGCGCGAATCGGGTGATGGCGCGTATCTGGACCAAGCATCGAAACTCGTCGACAAAATGCTCGAAAGGGATGGCGGGAATTTTGCGGCGCTGCGGTTTCAGAACGAGATTGATCTGCAGCGGCACGATTTCAAGGGTGTCGCGGCTCGCGCGGAAGACATGGCGAAATATGCTCCGTCGGATCCAGGAAATTGGGGCAACCTCGGGGATGCGCTCGTGGAATTGGGGGAATACCGGAGGGCGGGGGAAGCGTATCGCAAGATGTTCGCGCTTCGTCCGAACCTGGGCAGCTATAACCGACTGGCGTATTTCCATTTCGTAACCGGAGATCCGCGCGGGGCGATCGCTCTGATGCGGCAGGCCATTGATGCGGCTAATGCAACGCCGGAAAACACCGCGTGGTGCTGGGCAGAGCTCGGTGATATGTACTTCAAGACGGGAAAACCTGGGGAAGCAACGGAGGCGTATCGGGCCGCGCTGGGCTTGTTTCCTAGTCTTCATCGGGCGCTGGCAGGTTTGGGCAAAGTAGAGGCCGCGCAGGGCCAAACTGAGGCGGCGATTCGAGATTACGAGCGGGCGCAGTCGATTGTTCCCCTGGTCGAATACGCGGGCGCACTGGAAGATCTATACAGCGCGGCCGGAATGATGAGTAAGGCGCGAGAGCAGCAGCAGCTGATCGAGACGATCGAAAAACTCGGACAAGCCGCGAATGAGAAGACAAATCGGAATCTGGCTTTGCTTCTGGCGGACCACAATCGCCATCTCGACCTGGCAACGAAGCTGATTGAAACTGAGATTCCGCTGCGGGGCGATGTTTATACTTGGGACGTTTTCTCGTGGGTTCTTTTTAAAGACGGCCGGTATGCGGAAGCAAAAGACGCGAGCACGAAGGCGCTCAAGCTAGGGACGCCTGAACCCGTGTTTTACTATCACGCGAGCAGAATCGCAAGCGCGGCGGGAGACGACGAATTGGCCCGCGAGTATGCGGCGCGCCAGAGGTCGTTAAATCCGAAGTTCAATCTGAATGAATAGACTGCTTGCCCTCGCATTGATTTTTTCCGGCGGCCTATTTGGCCATCCCATGGGCAATTTCAGCATCAGTCACTACGCGGGCATACGGATCGAGCGGACCTCTGTCGAGTTGACGTACCTGATCGATATGGCGGAGATCCCCACGTTTCAGGAGATGCAGCGTAGCGGCATCACGGGAGTCGAAGATCCACATTTGAACACGTATCTTGCCGGCAAAGCAGCCGAATTTGCGAAGGGTTTACGAGTGAGGGTGAACGGGAAGCCGCTATGGCTGCACGCTTTTTCATCGCACGTAATTTTCCCTCCTGGGGCCGGAAATTTGCCCACCATGAAGTTTGGCTTCGTCTATCGGGCGGGTATTCCGGCGACTGTCGAGGGAAGGCGCGCGGAACTCACTTATCGTGATGCAAATTTCCCGGATCGGGCAGGATGGAAAGAGATTGTCGCTACGTCCGCGTCTGGTGCGGCATTGATGAGCAGCAGCGTCCCGGAGAAGGATCGCAGTGCGAGGTTGGCTAATTATCCGACAGATGCGGCGAGTAGCCCGCCACAAGACCTGGAGGCGCGGATCGTGTTTTCAGCGGGGACGGAAGTGCGGCAGGCAGCGAAGACAAAGCCCGAACAAACCGTGAAGCCAGTGCCGCTTCCCCAAATTGCCGGCGCGAAACCTCTGAACAGCGTTGCTACAGTTATGCCGGTTCCGCTTCAAGCAAATCGCCAGCCTACGCCGCGGAACGCCTTCACCGAGTTGATGCGGACGCAGCAGTTGAGATTAGGCATTGTGCTTCTCGCGGTTGGCATTGCGGCCAGCTTGGGAGCGCTTCATGCGCTAGAGCCAGGGCACGGGAAGACGATCGTGGCGGCGTATCTGGTGGGGTCGAAGGGAACCGCGCGGGACGCTATTCTGCTGGGAACGACAGTGACGATTTCGCACACGGCGGGTGTATACCTGCTCGGGGCGATTACCATCTATGCGCAGAAATATATTTTGCCTGAGCGGCTCTATCCGTTTCTCGGAGTGCTCTCAGGAATTCTGATCGCGGGAATGGGATTTTATCTGTTCCTGCAGCGCTTTCTCGGCGCTGAGTTCGCTCACTCGCACAGTCACGGTTCTGAGGGGCACTCTCATGCGCATGGCCCATTCCGGCATTCCCACATGCATCAGGGTGAACACGAGCACGCAGGAAAGGTTTCCGGCAAGCAACTTCTGCTGCTCGGGATTACGGGCGGGATTGTGCCGTGCCCTGCAGCACTGGTGGTGCTGTTGAGTGCGATCGCTTTGCGGCGCGTGGGATTTGGACTGCTCTTAATTTTCGCGTTCAGTATAGGTTTGGCGGCAGTACTCATTGTCATGGGGCTGGTGGCGGTGTATGCCGCGCGTCTGATGTCGCGATTGCGAACAGAGGGGCCGCTCATCCAGCGTTGGCTCCCCCTCGCCTCGGCTTCGATGATCACGCTTCTAGGTTGCGGAATCGCGATACAAGGGCTGATAACCGCGGGCATTTTGCAGATCAAGATTTGAGCAATCGTGTTACGAACGCTATCATCTTTTGAGGGGATTCATTTGCTGTCCTTAGCTGCGATCATCGTGGTCGGCTTCGTTCTCGGGATGCGCCACGCGCTGGACCCAGACCATGTGATTGCCGTTACGACCATCGTGAGCAGACAGAGGAGCACGGCGAAAGCAGGATTGATCGGGGTGATGTGGGGCGTGGGGCATACTCTCACGATTTTTCTGGTCGGCGCCGCGATCATTCTTTTCAATGTGGTCATCCCGCCGAGGCTGGGTTTGACGATGGAACTCGCGGTGGGAGGCATGCTGATTCTGCTGGGCATTCTGAATCTCACGGGCGGGCTGCGATGGCTGCACGAGAGATTTACAGGAGCCGCTGGCACAACGGCCGCCATCCCGGCGCAAGCGGATATGGCTTCTGACACTTTGAATCGTAAGGACGCCAAACTACCATCTCGCGTGTGGCGGGTGTGCGCCAGTATGGGTTTCTACAACTTGGTGCGGCCGCTGGTGGTCGGTTTGGTGCATGGGCTGGCCGGTTCCGCGGCGGTGGCGTTGCTGGTGATTACCACGATCCGGCAGCCGTGGTGGGCCATTGCGTACCTCTTGCTCTTCGGCGTGGGCACGATTGCGGGAATGATGGCGATTACCCTTTTGATTTCGGGACCCTTCGTTTTCACGGCGCGGCGTTTTTCGGGCTGGAACCAAAAGCTGACCATGGCATCCGGGCTGCTGAGCTTGGGATTCGGACTTTTTATCTCCTACCAGATCGGATTTGTGGATGGTCTTTTCACGAATCATCCGCAGTGGACGCCCAGGTAGCGGGCACCCGCGCTTAGCGTCGCCAAATCAGAAGTAGTGTAAACAATACCAGCCAGAGAAAATCGAGGTAATGCCAAAAGACCGATACGCCGCTGACGAGCGCGCGCGTGTTCATCTGGTACTTGGGGCCGCTGGCAGGTTCGTGCGTACGGTAGAGCAGATATGCGAGCGCGGCGAGTCCAACCACGATGTGCAAGCCGTGCAGGCCGGTGAACAGGAAGATGAAACCGGAATGCGGATTCCGGGCGAGAACGATACCGGAACGAACGATCTGGAGCCATGCTGTAAGCTGCCCGACGAGAAACAAAACTCCTAAACCTGTGGTCCAGGCGGTCAGGCGGAAGAAACCGCGTTGATCGCGATGCAGCAGACGGCGCCTAGCGTTTTCAAAGGTAAGACTGCTTGCAAGAAGAAGAGTTGTGGTTATCCAGAGAATCGCAGGGATTTCGATGTGCCCCCAAAATAAAGGCGCATGCGAGCGCACCAGGAAAATCGCGATCATGGCGCCGAATGTCATGGTGACTGTCGCAAGAACTACGATGACGGTCAGGATGGAGAGAGCGTTCAGATCGCGCTCTCGCGTTACAGATTCGGTGGAGGACTGCACTTCGTTTCTATTTTCTCGCGACGCGCGCTGCCATGCCGGTTTGTGCTGTAATCGAGAGAATTATGCGCCTTCGAACCTTGTGTGCGGGACTTCTAGCGGTCGCCGGATTGTGCGCGGCCTATTCTCAGGATTCTGCAGATGCCCGATTGCGGGGCGGGTTCCGTAATCCGACAAAAGACGGCTGGATTTTTGTGCATCTCGAAGGCAACGCGTCGGCGATCGGTTACCAGCACGGATATCTGTTGGCGCCCGAGATCGAGGATTCGAAACGCGCGATTGAACTCAGCACGACTCATGGTGTGGAGCACTCCTGGACCGATCTCAGGAATGTTGCGGAGAAATATTTCTGGCCGAAAGTGCCGGAGGAATACCGGCAAGAGCTGCAAGGCATGCAAGAGGGATTGCGGGCGCACGGATCCAAGCTGGACGTGACGGATCTTGTGGCGATGAACGGATACATGGAGTACACGTATTACTACGACAAATCGCGGCACAACGAAGCTAAGGGCGTTCCCAGCCATGTGGGTGAGCACTGCAGCGCCTTCATCGCCACGGGCAGTTATACGAAAGATGGGCGCATCGTAATTGGGCACAACAACTGGACGGACTACCTGACCGGAAGCCGCTGGAACATCATCTTCGATATCGCGCCTGAATCCGGACACCACCTGATCATGGACGGAATGCCCGGATTGATCCACAGCGGCGATGATTTTGGGATCAACGATGCGGGCATCCTGATTACGGAGACAACGATCGGGAATTTCCACGGATTCGATGAAAAGGGCGTGCCCGAGTTCGTGCGCGCTCGCCGGGCGATGCAATATTCGGAGTCGATTGACGATTTCGCGAAGATCATGGAGGAAGGGAACAACGGCGGTTATGCGAATACCTGGCTCGTGGGAGATCGTAATCGGAACGAGATTGGGCGTTTGGAATTGGGCCTGCGATACGTCACCCTGGAGCGCACGAAGGACGGCTATTTTGTCGGATCGAATTTCCCGATCAATCCGAAGCTGATTGCGGAAGAGACCGATTTCCCGGCTAACGATCCGAACACGCCGAATGAAGTCCGGCACCGGAGATGGGATCAGCTGATGGCGGAGAACAAAGGCCGGATCGATGTAGAAATGGGCAAGAAATTCGAGACGGACCACTATGACGCGCTCACGAAAGAGATCGATCCGAATGAGCGGACCATTTGCGGGCACGTCGACAAATCCAGCAGAGGTTTGAAGCCGTGGCAAGGTCCTTACGGACCGGCGGGTGTTGCTGAAGCGAAGGTTGCCGACAGCAGCATGGCGGAAAAGATGTCGTTTGTCGCGGGAATGGGGCATCCTTGCGGCGTGGAATTTCACGCGGCGGAGTTTCTGAAGGCGCACAAAGATTACGCATGGCAGAGCAGCTTGCTGGAGGATTTGAAGGCTAATCCGTGGATCGTGGTATCAGCGGCGGGACACGGGGACGGAGCGGTTGTGGGGCTTCGGTAGGAGATAGTCCGAACCTGC
>JAFASD010000569.1 GCA_019244945.1 Acidobacteriaceae bacterium
AAAGAATGCAGTGGACTCGTTCAGAAACTCTCGCATTAGCTCAGCAGTCGTGCAGTATTTGCTACGGTCTCGGCCTCCGGCCGGGTCGGGCAGGGGCGTCGACCCCGTGCAACTGCGTGTTCCGATCAATTTTCCGCGCTTGCTATGCGCGCTTTCGGCAATGTACTTCGAAAGAGAAGCACATCAGCCGGGTTTCGCTGGAGGCGAACCCAGGACGGCAGAGAAAATCCGTCTGGGGTCTTAAAAATGAGGAATTTATCGCCGATTTCTGCCTGGTGAGCAGGCGTAATTTGGACGATTATCAATACACCATTTTTAAGTACCACTACCTGCTCGGCGCGGATTGGAAATTATGTTGCCGCAAGCTCAAGGTCGATCGCGGCACTTTTTTCCACGAAGTTTATCGAATCGAGCAGAAACTAGGCCGGACTTTCCGCGAATTGGAGCCTCACGCGCTATTCCCTTTGGACGAGTACTTCAACGGCACAGGCCGCGCCGCTGTGATTCCCATTTCTTCGCCTTTCCGGGTGGAAACTGAGGCGGCCCCGAAGACCGGGCCGATCCTCAAGTTTCCAGTGAGGAAAGCGGCCTAGTTTGTATACGCTCCCGGTAGGGGCCACGTTTTGCCCCTACCGCTTCTCCCGAAAAAACCCGCCCAGCAGCTCCGCCGCCTCCGCCGCAAGCAGTCCTTCTTGCACTTCCACGCAATGATTCAGCAATTCTGAATCCGCTAGGCGGAATTTGCTTCTCACCGCGCCGAAACGAATATCGCGGGTGGCAAAAACTAAACGCTGAATTCGCGCCGCAACCATAGCCCCCGCACACATCACGCACGGCTCCAGCGTCACGTACAGCGTGGTTCCAGGCAGGCGGTAGTTCCGCAACCGTGAGGCCGCATCCCGGATAGCTTCAATCTCTGCATGCGCCACAGGATCGCTGGAAGAGATCGGCCGATTCCACCCTTCACCCACCACGCCGCCCTCGTACACCACCACGGCCCCGACCGGCACCTCACCTGCAGCCCGCGCCCTTTCCGCAAGCCCCAGCGCTCGCCGCATGAACCCCTGATCTGCCTCCGTCCACTCACGCTCCAAACTGAATTGAACTGAGCGATCCATCCGTTCGTACTCCTTTTTACCTACTGTCGTTTCCCGCTCAGACGACCCGACCCGATCCGGCCGGCAACGTGGCGGCTTCTACGGTACCCTAACTCAAAGGGGAGCGAAATGTTTCGTTATTTTTCATTAGCTTTCAAGAACACCCTGCGGAACCCGCTGCGCAGTGTTCTCACTACTTCCAGCATCGCCGTTTCGCTTTGCTTGCTCGGAGTTTTGATTGCCATTTATCACGCCCTCTTCTTCGGTCAGGCTACGCCCGGTCAGGCCCTACGATTAGTCGTCAGACACAAGGTCTCACTGGCTCAGCCGATTCCAGTGGCTTACGAGGAAAAGATTCGCAACATCCCGGGCGTCAAGGAAGTCTCGGCCTGGAACTGGTTCGGCGGAACGTATAAAGATAATCGCGACCAGAAGAATTTCTTCGCCCGCTTTGGAGTGGAGCCCAAGGCCTTCATGGCCATCCGCACGCAAATGGAGATGCCGGACGATCAAAGGCGCGCCTTCATCACCGAGCGAACGGCCTGCGTCATATCGCGCGATCTCGCTGAAAAGCTCAAGTTGAAGCTGGGAGATCGCGTCACACTCACAGGCGACATCTATCCGGTCACCCTCGAGCTGATCGTTCGCGGCATTTTTGACGATCCGGACGCAAGCCAGTCGCTATTCTTCAATCTCGACTACCTCAGAGACGCGCTACCGCTCGCAAGACGCAATTGGAACAGCACGGTAGCGGTTTTGGCGAATAGCCCGGACGATGTGCCGCGAATCGCCAAAACGGTCGACGACATGTTTGCGAACTCAACTCCAGCCACCAAGACGGAATCGGAACAGCAGTTTGCGTTGAGTTTCGTATCGTTCCTCGGAAACATCAAGCTCTTCCTGTTAAGCATCTGCGCAGCCGTCACCTTCACCATTCTTCTGGTATCCGGCAACACCATGGCCATGTCCGTGCGTGAGCGCATCAAAGAAGTAGGCGTGTTGAAAACTCTCGGCTTCAACAACGACACGATCCTCGGAATCATTATTGGAGAAGCAATCACCATTTCGCTGATCGGAGGGATTATCGGACTCCTATTTGCGAGCGGCCTCACCCTCTTGGTAGGGAAGGCCGGTCAGGCTTTTGTCGCGCAACTACATGGCTTGTCGCTGACTCCGATCACCTGCGTGATCTCTTTAGGGGTTGCGATACTCATCGGGTTAATTAGCTCTTTCTTTCCAGCCTGGAATGCAGCCCGGACCAACATACTGGATTCGCTCCGATACAGCGGCTAAAAGCATAAAAATATGGCGATTCCCATCTCATACAACGTTCGCAATCTGATAGTCAGAAAGACCACCACGCTGATGACCGCGGCAGGGATTGCCATGACTGTCGCCGTCCTGCTCGCAGTTATGGGTCTGGTTTCCGGCTTGCGTTCGGCCTTCGCCGCGACCGGCGATCCCTCGCATGTGCTCGTGATGCGAAAAGGCGGAAACGCGGAATTGACCAGCCTTTTGACTCAAGAACAGTTCCAAGTCGTAAAAAGTTTCCCGGGAATCGCTACCGGACCTGATGGCCAGCCCATGGCTTCGCTCGAGGTCGTTTCGGTTATCAATTTACCGAGTGTCGATAGCCCGGAAGGCATGAACGTGACGCTCCGCGGTTTGCCCCCGCGCGGTATCCAGATGCGTAAGCTGAAGCTCATCGCGGGCCGCTGGTTCCAGCCGGGCCACCGTGAAGTCGTGGTTGGTAAGTCCATCGCCAAACGTTATCCCGGCGCGCAGATCGGCAAGCAGTTGAAGTTCGGCAAAGGATACTGGACCGTGGTCGGCGTAATGGATGGCGGAAAAAGCGCCGTAAACAGTGAGATTTTCGGCGACGGTAATCAGGTTGCTTCAGACTTCAACCGTGCCGACACGTACAGCGCTGCTTTGCTGCAAGCTACTGACGAAGTGACTGCTTCCGCCTTGGCGAAGTCGCTCGAAAACGATCATCGCTTGAACGTAACGGTCATGAGCGAACAGGAATACTATGCCGCGCAGATGATATCGGCTGCCCCCATTCAGTTTTTGGGATTTTTCGTGTGCATC
>JAFASD010000173.1 GCA_019244945.1 Acidobacteriaceae bacterium
CTCATCAATGTCACAGTGACGGATCCGCTGAACCGTTTCGTCACGGGTCTCGAGAAAGAGCATTTTCGGGTGTTCGAAGACAAGATCGAACAGGACATCACGCAGTTTTCGAGCGAAGACGCGCCGATCTCTATCGGGTTGGTTTTCGATACCAGCGGCAGCATGGGCGCGAAACTCCAGAAATCCAGACAAGCGGCCGCCGAATTTTTCAAAACCGCTAACCCGGTGGACGAGTTCTTTCTGGTTCAGTTTAACGACCGCCCCGAACTAACCGTGCCGTTCACTACGGACACAGACAAGATTCAGAGCACTCTCACCTTCACGCAGTCAAAGGGTCGCACTGCTTTGCTCGACAGCGTATATCTTGCGATGCATGAGATGAAGAAGGCGCACAATCCCCGGAAAGCGCTGCTCATCATTTCCGATGGCGGCGACAACAGCAGCCGTTACACGGAAACGGAAATCAAGAATGCTGTTCGCGAGGCGGACGTCCAAATCTTTGCCATTGGCATTTTTGAATCGATGTCCAACCGGGGACGCACGCCGGAAGAAGCCTCCGGACCCAGTCTGCTGAATGAACTTGCGGAACAAACCGGGGGTCGGGAATATGCCGTGGAAAATATCGCCGAACTTCCCGACATTGCGGCGAAAATAGGGATTGAACTTCGAAATGAATATATTCTGGGCTATACGCCGAAGAACAAGGAACGAGACGGAAAGTATCGGCGCGTTCAGGTGAAACTGAATCAGCCCCGAGGGCTTCCGCCTCTTCGCGCGTATTTCCGCCTCGGTTATTATGCGCCAACACAGTAGCAACTGGAGCCATAGCCGTTTTGAAACTATTTCGATCGCAGCGCTCTTGGCGAGCCTTTCCGTAAGCGTTGTCTCGGCTCAGTTTCGGTCTGACACTCATCTGGTTGTACTGCACGCGAGCGTCACCGACCGCAGGGGCAAATTGCTCACGAATCTCAATAAGGACGCCTTCCGTGTTTTTGAGAACGGCCAGCCCCAGGTAGTAAAGGTTTTCAGGCGTGAGGATGTCCCCGTTTCTTTGGGCATCATCATCGACGACAGCGGAAGCATGTCGACCAAGCGCAGCCGGGTTGAAGCGGCTGCTCTCGCCATGATCCGTGAATCGAATCCTCAGGACGAGGTTTTCATCGTCAACTTCAATGACGACGCATACCTGGATGTCCCCTTTACAAACGATATGCGAAAGATGGAGCAAGGTCTGGCGCGCATTGATTCCCGCGGCGGCACCGCCATGCGCGATGCCATCAATATGTCGCTTGATTATATAAAAACGGAGGCCCGAAAAGATAAGAAAGTTCTAGTGGTCATTACTGACGGAAACGACAATGCAAGTAACGTTTCACTCGAAAAGGTGGTGGGCCGCTCCAATCAGAGTGACACGTTGGTTTATGCCATAGGTCTCTTCACGGAAGAAGAAAAGCACGAGGCCGTCAAGGCGCGGCGGGCGCTGAACGAGCTGACCGGCGCTACTGGAGGACTCGCGTTCTATCCGAAAGAGGTGGCGGAAGTTCAGGCGCTCGCTGTGGAAGTTGCGCACGATATCCGAAGCCAATACACCATCGCTTACACGCCGAGTATTCAGGCTTACGACGGCAGCTATCGCCAAATCAAAGTAACGGTCGATGCTCCCGGTAAGCCGGTCGTTCGCACACGCTCCGGTTATTACGCAACGCCAGATGCCGCAGCATCGAGGCAAGCGGCAGCCATCTCCATTCCGACAGCCTCTGCCGTTCATTAGCCTGTTTCATATTTTCTGGACTTCCTCGCGCGGGTATCGGCTGCGGCCCTGGCAATCTCCATACCTGCGCTGGCGCATCGAAACCTACTCAGGCATCCCGGCGGATTCTATTACTCCAGGATTGTTCTTCCGCTTCTTGTGGCAAGAGCGCGCCGCGTTATGGAAACATCTCCAATGGGTTACGCGCATGCGAGCATAACCGTTACTTACTCAGGCTATGGATCATCGTTTCCCGAAGCCTGCGCTCGGCATCCTCGTTCCAGTATGCGCAGTCGAGCTGCAGGAACACCGACGTATATGGCAGCGTCAACTTGGTTTTGATGATGAGAACGCGAAATGTCTGGCTCACCTGATCGAGCTTCGAAATAATCTGCTCGTGAAGCAGAACGTGGACGGGTCGATTCTGCAGTAAACTGGCGAGCTGTTCGCGGTATGCCGAAATTCCCGGCGCGTCCTTCTCATCGATGAATTTCAGTTCCTGATCCGTGTAAACGATCGGCGTG
>JAFASD010000025.1 GCA_019244945.1 Acidobacteriaceae bacterium
CCGAGCGGCCATCGTCAGTTTTGTAGGTGGGAAGTTTCTCCGAACCGTTGAACGTTTCCGAGAGCGCCGAATTTCGCAAGGGCCGCTGAATGGAACGGCCGCTCGGCGTGTAGTAGAAAGCAGTCGTGATCGCCAGACCGGCCCCTCCCGACAATGGCATCACGCTTTGAACCAAACCTTTCCCATAGCTCGGTTCGCCGACAATCACGGCGCGGTCATGATCCTGCAAGGCGCCCGATAAAATCTCCGACGCGCTCGCTGTTTTTTCATTGATCAGAACTGCCAGTTTGAATTGGTACGGAACGGCGTTCTTGGGAACGTCAGCAGTTTCGACTTCGCTCGTGCGGCCCTTGGCAGTAAGGATTCTTTGACCCGGATGCAGAAACATCGAAGCAGCATCCAGAGCGGCTTTCACCACCCCGCCGGGATTGTTACGCAGATCTAGAACCAAGCCACGCAAAGAATTCGCTCCGAGTTGTTGAATGGCGTCACGCAGTTGCTTGGCTGTTTGCAGATCCCAGCTCGTGATGCGAACGTATCCAAGCCCCGGCTGAATCAGGAAAGCTCGATCAACACTGGGCGAATCGACAAGCTCCGGCGTCAGGGCGAACTCTAAAAGCTTTGCAGATCCTTGCCGCCGAATGTAAACGGAAATCTTCTGCTGCCGCGCCTCCGTCAGCAATTGAATGATCTGCTCCGGCTCGAGCGATCTGATGCTGATGTTGTTTATCGCGACAAGCTCATCGCCAGCCTGGATGCCTGCTCTATTCGAGGGAGTTCCCGGGAGAGTTTGCAGAAATATAACCTGACCCGGGAGAACGGATACGATGCTGCCGAAGCCTTTCTGCTCGGAATCCTCCATTTGTCTGAGCTGCTCGAACTGAGAAGGGTCGAAAAACTGAGTATGCGGGTCGAGCTGCCTTAGCATTGAAGGAATCGCTCCGCCATAAATCAGCTTGTCGACAGACTGCTCGTCCGCTGCCTTGGTCTGAACGGTCGTGAAAACATCGACGAATTGCTGGAGCAGCGGGATCAAATCCTTTGCGGGATCGCCTTCGCGGTCTGAATTCTGCGGTTTCACCGCGCTACTGGGCGGCGCGCTGGAAGCCGGATTCGGGAGTGTTGCAGGAGTTTGCGCCCAAAGGCCGATGCCTAGCAGGCCGAACAAAATCTGTGCTCGAAAAGCCGTTCGTCCGCTCATCTCGAATACTGAATCTCGTGCCGCGCTCGGGCGCGTTCCAAAGCCAAATCGATTAGCCGGTCCAGGAGTTCCGAATATCCGATTCCGGAATGTTCCCACATCTTTGGATACATGCTGATGGATGTGAATCCGGGAATGGTGTTGATCTCATTTATGAAAAGCTCGCCAGTGGCGCCGTCCATCAGAAAATCCACTCGCCCCATTCCTTCGCAAGCTACCGTCTCGAAACATGCCACGGCCAAGCGCCTCATCTCCGAGGTTTGATCGGGAGTCAGCTTAGCAGGCAACTCAATTCGCGCCTCGTCGAGCAGATATTTGTCTTCATAAGTGTAGAAATCCTGTGAGGGGATAATTTCGCAGGGCGTGGATGCGATCGGTTCATCGCCACCCAGAACGGCGCATTCAAACTCACGGCCCTGAATGCCTCGCTCCACGACGATTTTCCGGTCGAACTGCGCCGCCAATGCGAGAGCCACCTTCAGCTCCTCGCAATTGTTCACTTTGCTAATGCCAACCGACGAGCCCAGGTTTGCAGGCTTCACAAAGGCGGGAAATGGAAAAGGAAGATGTGGGCAGCCGGACTTCGCCTGCTCTCTGGTTAGGACGACAAAGTCGACGACGGGTAGTCCGGCTTCTTTGCAGAGACGCTTCGTCATGGGTTTATCCATAGCGACAGCCGAGGCGAGCACCCCGGCCCCCACGTAGGGCAACTCGGCCAATTCAAGCAGTCCCTGCACGGTTCCATCTTCGCCAAACGTGCCGTGCAGCATAGGAAAGGCGACATCGATGCCCGGGTTGCCGTAAGGCTCGGGCAACAACGCGCCCGGGTGCCATTTCCCTTGCTTGTCTATAAAGTATTCCGAGAGTTCGTATTTGACCTTATTGAGCGCCTTTTTTACAGATTCGGCCGAGCGAATGGAGATCTCGTGCTCACCGGACCTGCCGCCATATATTAGGGCCAAGCGTAGTTTGCCCTGGGATGTTGAGTCCAATACTCCATTGTCTCTCGACAACTCGCGAGTACATACACGAAGAGCCACTTGACGGGTTACCGCCAAGTGGCTCAGAGAAAGATTGGAAAAGCGGCGGTTACTTGCGAGAGGACAGCCGGTCTAGAGTGTGGACGAACGGCTTCGCGGCGGGAGGTATATGGGGCGCGTTATTCAGAATATCTTTATTGCTGAGCTCACTGCCATATAACTCACGATTGGAGTCCTTATCTTCCGTAACTGCTGCACCACCAAGATCGAGACCTCCGAAAAGCCCTTTCGAGCGTGAGTATGTGAGGATCTCGGCGTGAAGTTCCGCATCCGTCATAGCCGATGCGTCGCGACCTACGGGGCCGGCTGCTGCCGAAGCTTCGCCACCCAATTGGAACTTGTCACTCAGCAGGTGATCCATACCCGAAGGATTCATAACCAGCATAATGACGTCGGTTTCGGCGCCTCCGATAAGCAACCCAAACTTGCCGCCAGAAATTCTGATCGAACCGGGAGCGCTCCAACCTACTCCGCTAGTCTTGCGACAGGTGAAAAATCCTTTTCCGTATTCAGCGCCAACAATGAATCCGCCTTTCTTCAGATTGGGAATCACCACCACGCAACTTGCCTTGCTCAACAAGTCCTGAGGGACGCCCTTGTCGGACGCATTCATCATCGCGTTTAAATCTTCGGTAGCAGCTGTCAGTCTGTCAGCCGCGGTCTTTTGGGCAAACACCGGAACGCTGATCAAAGCCGCCAGCAATGCTCCTACAACAACTTTCATGATCACTCCTCCTACA
>JAFASD010000250.1 GCA_019244945.1 Acidobacteriaceae bacterium
AAGTTTGTGCAAGGAATCCCAATAGCAAAATCCCGGCACTGGTGGTTGGTGTAATTGAAGAGTTTCTCGATACCCCGGCGCTCAGAACCTCGTTTCCGTGACCGGGCGGGAAGGATAGGTTGCCCTGGCGCAAGCGCTGGAGCTGCCGACCGAGAAGGAATTTGTTTTTTTGCGAAAACGCCATCTGACGCTTAGTCGCCCACACCTACATTTTCAATAAAACGTGTGCGTCGAAGTCTCCGAGCTTCTCGATGTCCTGGGTTATCAGAATGCAGGGTTTCATCGCGGTGTGAAGTTGTCCCGGAGCGGAGAGGCGAACCCTTCGCGTCTCAACCGCGTACTCAATCAGGAAGATGGAGCCCGGCAGGCTTCCTAAACCGGCGCGGTACGCACGTGCCGCAGTCCACCTTGGACACCGTGCCCGGACGCGTCTCCTCTATTGCAGAGGCGATCGCGGCCACATTCGGCTCGATCGTCGGCCAGTGATTGGTGCTCAGGAGCAGAATAGCGAACGGACGGCGCGACAGGTTCTGTTCGCGCTCCATCCGCTTGTCGTTTGTGATGAAGACCCTGAACTCGCCAGCTTCGATCGCGTCGAGCAGCTTTCCGTTCTTCATTCCCTTTGGGCCCAGCTGCCGGACGCTCCGAACCTGGTGAGCCGGAAGATGGTCCGCGATTTGTTCAGGAACACCTTCGTCGAGAGCGACCTTGTCAAGGCTGCAGCTGATGTTCGTGGGCGGCCTCGTAGGCCAGGACGGCGCGCAGACTTCCGCACCAGGGATCGTCGGGAAGGATTCCAAGGTCGCCTTCACCGCTTCCTCATCGGAGAGGCCTTGCAGCTCGCGGTAGGCGTAGTAGTTCTCGATCGCATCTTCGACCGGCATGCGCGTACCTTCGAACACGGGCTCGCCGTGAACGGTCTCAGGGTCGATCGAGACCAGAGGGCAATGCTTCCAGTCCTGCGGCTCCATATCTATATTTTAGCCGCGATGGCGCAGCACGTAAACGTCGAGGGAAGCTGTGCGGCGCTCCAGGACTTGCGATTTATACTGCACCTCTTTGTCGACCAATCCCACTACTGAAAAACCTCGGTTGCCGGTGAAGAGCGATGATCTGTGCGACGGCCAGCCGCCCGATGCGCGTGACTGTGCCGTAGATCCCCACGTTGTTCTGATTGGCACGAACCGCTGCCTTCAGCACTTCAGGGTCAAGGCTCCCGTCATCAGGATCGATGTTCACCATCGCGCAGCGGACATCCCGCATGGTGACACTGAGGGCGGGTGCGTCCTCCGCTTCGCCGAAAGTCAGTACGCCGCCCAGCCATTCATCCTCCTCGAAGGGCATGGCGCGGGTGGATCGGACGACGATATTCGGACGAAATCGCCGCACGTCTGCGCTTCTCCCGGCGAGGCGGCAAACCTCGTGAACCGTATCGGAGGTGATCACGGAGATGCTGGCGTCGTCGAAGATACCGTGTTTCAAGTGCATCATCTGAACGGGGTTGCCGCAGCGACGCCCGAGCTCCGCGGCGAGAGCTTCTCCGAACAAGGGCATCTCTTTGCCCTCCGGCGTGAGAACGTGTGTTGGCAGAGCCTCGCCACTTCCATCTTCTCGTGGCTGCGGAGTGAAGAGGATGAGATCAGGCAGCTTACGCACGGTCAGCCACGGGAACCCGCCGCGGTCATCAAGACGGCGAAACGCGAGGCGTCTATCGCCGTCGAGGCCGTGCCAGCCCAGCGTGGCGGCATCGAGTGGCTCGCCGCGCATGGACTTCACCGGATAGCGGAAAAGCGCTTCAATTTCTCCAATCTGGACTGACATTTCGTTCTTCGACACTCGACCTCGGCGTGCATCCTCGCGAGATTACAGCTTATGACGTGACGAGTCTCCGGACCGCCTGCACGGCCCGGTACTCACTGACGGCCTCGCTTGATTCGAGCCGTCGTACTAGCATGGCATCGCTCTAGCGTCGGCTCGCAGCCGAGGCTTCCGCCCCAAAGGCCGCCGCTATTTATTTGGTGGCGGCGGAGGAGGCGGAGGAGGAGGCAGAGGTGGCGCGAGGGGTGAGAAGTTGCGATGATCCTTCGGCTTGGCGGCGAGCGATTTCTTGACCCATTCATCGGCCTCTTTTAGGTTGGCTGTGGAGCCTGCGATGTTTTCGGCCATAAGGGCCTTCAGGCGATAGAGCAGACTCATGTAGGCCATAGCGTCGGAGTAGTTGGAGTCGATTTTGATGGCGTTATCCAGGTTTCGAACTCCTTCGTCGATGGTGGGGCCATACTGATCGCGCAAGGTGGCACGTGTATAAGAATCGGGGAGAAACTGGGGACTATCGGGTCGGAGGCCAGCGGCTTTTCGGGCGGTTATAATCGCGGGAAACGCGACAGCCCAGTCGGTAACCGCAAGCGAATAGTAAGCCGTTTTTTCTTTCGGATAGGCGGCGACGATTTTGCGGGCCCACTCACGGGCTTCTTCGGGCTTGTTGGTCCAAAGCGAAAGGTTCAACATGCCGTTCAGCCCTTGCTGGTTGATCGGATCGATGGACAGGATTTCGGCGAGTTGCCGCTGTACTTGGTTGAGCAGTTGAAGATCGTCCCGATTCTCACTCAACTGCTGCATGAGCGGCTCGAGGGCTTTGACTTTCGGCGCCACATCGGCACTGTTTTGCGCGTGCGCTTTGACTGCGATTCCAGAGCTTACGATGCTGCACAATACCAGAGCAGTGAGCGATGCGGCGAGGCGCATGCGGGCGCGTTTTAGGTTGACGGCTGGACGATGCAGCAGGCGCCGGACGCGGTGTTCGAGAATGTTCCCGCCGAAGACGCCCAGCAGGTAGCTGGGTTTAGGCACGGCGTTGATCGCCGCCGCTGCGAAGCTCACCAATGAACGGGCATAGACGCAGGGGTCCAGCACTCTGGTGGTGACGAGTTCGTCGCATGCCATTTCCCGTGTTTCTTCGATGCTCCGCAAGATGAGCCAGGAAGCGGGATTGAAGGAAATTGGAAGATAGAGCAACTGGTAAAGAACGTTGAATGCGAAATCATGACGGGCGAGGTGGGCCATTTCATGGCCGACTGCGGTGGTTAGTTCCTCTTCATTTGTTGAACGGAGGAGGGTTTCGGGCAGAATGATAACTTTGCGCAACAAACCGGCAGCGGCCGGAGTCAAGATACGCGCTGAAGTTAGTAACTGTATATCCGAAAGGCCGAAGCATTCAGCGCAACGCGCCCGTACTTGGCGGAGGACAGGAGACTGGATCGCGACCCTGGCGCCGCGGCGGATTAGCGCCGTGCGGATGAGGGCGCGGAGGAGTTTAGCGAAGCAGAATGAGAGAAGCAGGAGATAGGCGAGGGCCAAGGTGGTGGCGGTGGTTTGTTTATAGGCAATGGTCCGGCTGAGTGGGCCTGGTGAAGACACTGTTGGTGTAGTGTTTCGCGAAGGTGAAGGCGCACTCCCATGGGGCGGAGCAGGGACGATGAAGGCGATGGAGGTGGTGCGTTGCGAGGTGACCGAGCTGGTGCTGACAATCGGCAATGCAGCGGATGCGATCAGGGCTACTACCCCAACCGCATGTCGATGGTTGGCGGGCCCGTGGCGTAG
>JAFASD010000450.1 GCA_019244945.1 Acidobacteriaceae bacterium
CCGTATGTGCGACAACGCCCGATTTCCTGAAAGCCAAAGATTGCCTGCGTTGTCGCCCGTAATGGAATACACTTCTGCGCTCGGTAATGCAACATTTGCGGCAACAAACGTGCGGCCCTTGAAATAGGACAATCCGTGATCTTTGAAGGTGGCCCAGATTTGCCCGCGGTCGCCCTGGAAGAGAGACTGCACAGTATCGTCTGGCAGTCCATTCCCCTTTCGCAAGACTGTGGCTTGTCCATTTTTCCATATGGTCAAACCCTTTTGACTTCCTACTCAAATACTTCCATCGGGGGCTGCGAGCAGAGATACTGTGAAATCGCTCGACAGACCCTGTTTCGAAGAAATCGTCGTGACGGGCAGCTCTCGAAATCGATCGAGCCCCCGCGGGCTGGCGAACCAAACGTTGCCCTCATGGTCCTCGAGCAGGCTGCAGGCGATGTCGCCTGAAAGACCATCTCCTTTCGTAAATAGGTCTGTCCGGCCGTTATGAACGTGAATGAGCCCACGGTCGTGGGTTCCGATCCAGAGACCTCCCTCACGGTCCCGGAGCAGTTTGTTCGAATTTATGTCGCGATCCGCCAGCCGCGCACTCCAATGCGTGGGACTCTGAATGGGATACGGCAGGAGTTTGTCTGAAGCGAGCCGCTTCAGTCCTGCGCCGCTGATGCCAAAAATCAACCGTCCGTCGGCGCCGGTTGCCATGTCACCAACTCGGGCTCTTGATGTCGCATAGCGCTTGGGCGGCCCGGGTTTCCATCGCCAAAGTCCAGATTCGGCCCCGGCCCAGAGAGCGCCCGAACTGTCCTCACCCAAACTCCAAACGAATGAGCCGAACGCGCCATCGTAACCATAGCAATGAGCGTGGCCGCTTCGGATCGCGCACAATCGGCCGGCGTGCGTGCCAGGTGAGTCGAACAGCGTGCCGACCCACACAGTTCCCTCGCGGTCTTCCAGCAGGGAGGTTACAAACGTTTTCCCAAGCTCGGGATAGTGGGTCAGCTTACTGCCATTCCAGCTTACGAGGCCAGTAAACGTGCCGATCCAAAGAGTTCCGTCCCGCGTGACAAGCAAGGCATAAGGCTTGTCGGAAAATTGCTGACCAGCAGGTGGGTGCCAGGGGACCGCGTGAACGCCATCGAAGCGAAATAATCCGAATTCGCTACCTAACCAGAGATACCCATCAGGTGTTTGGGCCATGGCAAAAATGGCGCCAACGGAGAAGCCGTCCTGGATGGTCCACGCAGTGTGCGCGTATTGGCTGATGTCAAGCGTGGGATTTAACCCAAAGCCCGAATAACAGCTTGCCACAAAAACGTACAGCAGGATGGCAACTCGTCGCACCATCGGCTCTCTTTTCAAGGTGTTATCGGCGTGATTTTTTAATCCAATCGAATTTATCCACCCGATGCAGTTTCATTGCCAAACGTATGGTGGCGACGTCCAGAGGATATGGACATCACTATAGCTCTCACGGACGCTCCACAACCATTTCCATTCTGCGCGCGCGTTTCGCACTTAAACGAATACTTGTCAATTCCCAGACTTTGAATCCGCGACTCGAGCGTGGACCTGGGGATCTCAAGCCTCGTCGCCGCGCCTCTCGGGCCGGAAATACGTCCTGAAGACTCCTCCAGCGCGGCTTCGATAATTTGCTTTTCGCGATCGAGCAGCGCTCTGTTTAGAGGGACAACATTCGAACCGGTCATCGCATGGATGTGGCTTCTACCGCCCAGCGTCCAGCGTTCATCAACGATTAGTGTGTCGCTTTTGCAAAGAATCACTGCCCTCTCGATGACGTTCTGCAATTCGCGCACATTGCCGGGCCAATGATAGGCCTGCAGCAACTGCAAAGACTTTTTGTCTATGGTTCTGATCGTCTTGCCGGCAGCCGCGGCGTACTGAGTCATGAAGCTTTTTGCTAATACCGGAATGTCATCCGGGCGTTCGCGCAGCGCTGGTACCCGGATGGGGAAGACGTTCAAACGGTAAAACAAATCTGCGCGAAATGTCCGAGTCTCGACCGCAGTTTCGAGATCGCAGTTCGTAGCTGCCACCACACGCACGTCGCTGGGTATCGGGCGGCTAGATCCAAGCCGTTCAAACTCGCGCTCCTGAAGTACTCGCAAGAGAGCCACTTGGGTTTCGGAAGGAACGTCGCCAATTTCATCCAAAAAGATGGTTCCGCCATTTGCGGCTTCGAAGCGGCCCACCCGCCGCTCAGTCGCACCGGTAAATGCGCCTTTCTCGTGGCCGAAGAGTTCGGAAGTGATTAACGGCTGAGGAATCGCGGCGCAGTTGACAGTTATGAAGGGGCGGTTTGCTCGCTGTGACCGTTTGTGTATGGCTTGCGCGATGAGTTCTTTGCCGGCACCGGTTTCTCCGGTGATTAAGACAGTCGAGTTTGTTGGTGCGACTAGCGAGACGTCGCGCAAAGCGGAGGCCAGTGGTTCTGAAACGCCTACTATGCCCTCAAATGCCGAGGAGGTTTCGCGGCCAGAATTCTCATCCATCGAAGATCGACTTCGATCGATTTGAATAACACGGAACGGTAATGCGCTACTCATATTCACTCCCGCTTTTCTGGTTCCCTGCCTCTTGTGTTGCGAACTGCTTTGCCAGGTATTCGCATAACCCGGGGGTCGAGAAGGGCGCCACCAAAATGTCTTCTATGCCGCACTCCAGGGCGTCCCACCACAACTCAGCCGTGCTCGAAGAAGTTTTGAGCAGAACCGGAATAGAGGCACGTCTGATTCGTTCGAGCAAGTCCCTCCAATTGCCGTCCTTGAGAGCCGGTTCAGTGATGACAATGGTTCTACCGAGCGCCGATTTCAGCAAAGCGGTCGCCTCCTCGATCGTTCGGGCCCAGCGCAAGGTTATTCCGCGAGTCTC
>JAFASD010000459.1 GCA_019244945.1 Acidobacteriaceae bacterium
AGCTGCTACGCCCCTATGAGAATTCTGGTCATTGAAGATGAAGTAAAAACGGCTAAATTCCTGAAAAAGGGATTAGGCGAATCCGGCTTTGTTGTCGACATTGCAAAGGATGGACCAGACGGTCTGCACCTCGCACTGGAAGTTGATTTCGACGTCATCATCCTCGATTTAATGCTTCCGCACATGGACGGGTGGCAGGTGCTCGCTCGCCTGCGTCAAGCAAACCGCCACACCCCGCTGCTTCTACTGACGGCGCTGGATGCCGTGCACGAACGAGTACGAGGATTCGAACTCGGCGCAGACGACTACTTGGTCAAGCCATTCGCCTTCTCCGAATTGCTGGCGCGAGTTCGATCATTGCTGCGCCGGGCTTCGCCCCGTCAGCAAGAGACCATTCGCCTGGGCGATCTCGAAATCGATACCTTGCGCCAGCGTGTGACCCGCGCCGGCCAACGCCTCTACTTGACCGCGAAAGAATTTCTTCTGCTGTCGCTACTGGCGCGGCATGCCGGAGAAGTTTTGTCGCGCACTCTAATCGCCGAAGCCGTTTGGGACATGAATTTCGATAGTGACACCAATGTAGTCGACGTCAACATGAGGCGCCTGCGCAGCAAAGTGGACGAACCTTTCTCGATGAAATTAATCCACACGGTCCGCGGCGCGGGCTATGTCATGGAAACTGAGCGCTAAGCAGACTTTAGTTTCGCGTTACTGGGAAACTTTGGCGTTCCGGCTGGCCGCCGGGTATGCGCTTGCCGGATTAGCTTTCATTTTTCTGGCTACTGCAAGTCTCTATCTGGTGCTCCTCAGAGAACTGGACAAAAGCACGACTCTGTTCATTGGCGACAAGCTAAACGTAGTGCGCACTCTCCTGCGCGATCGGCCGGAGGACTGGAGCGCTCTGCGCGAAGAAATCGAACTGGAATCGTCGGCGCGAGAATATCAGCGTTTCTACATTCGCCTGCTCGATGAGCACCATACACCGTTTCTGACCACGCCGGGCATGGCGGAGCAATTGGATCTTGCCCAGCTTACGAAGGAAATGCGGAGCCACCCTAAATCTGTGTTTGAAATCACCGGAAGGCATGGAGACGCATTTCGAGTCGGCACCGCGATTGGCCCTGTGGGACGGGCGGGGGCTTCAAAAGATATTATTCAGATCGCTGTTGACATCTCTCAGGAAAAAGAGCTGCTGGCCGGCTTTCGGCGCTGGTTTTGGGCGATTCTTCTCGCCGCCTGCGCATTCTTGCCTCTAGTCGGGTACCGAATCGCGCGCCAGGGTATTCGCCCGGTCGAAGAGATGGCCGCCACTGCTCGCCGTATCAGCTCCATGAATCTCCGCGAGCGTATCCGCCCGGAAGGATATCCGTTTGAACTCGCGGCACTCGCCGCCACCTTTAATAAAATGCTGGACGGCCTGGAAGACTCCTTCGAACGAATTTCACGCTTCTCGGCAGATATCGCTCACGACCTCCGCACACCGGTGAACAATATCCGTGGCGAAGCGGAAGTCGCACTGGCTCGCGCACGTACTGTCGACGAATACCGCGATGTGCTTGGGTCATGTCTCGAAGAGGCGGTGCGCTTGTCCAATTTGATTGGAGACCTGTTGTTTCTCGCCCGCGCCGAAAGCCCTTTGGCACTTTTGCATCGGGAAAAGACCGACCTTGCACAGTTACTCAGCCGGGTACGTGAATATTACGAAGCCCCGGCCGCCGATGCTGGGATTTCGCTAAGCACCGCGTGCCGGGACGAACCCGTGATCGCCGCGATAGATCAGTCGCTTATGCAGCGAGCGCTTAGCAACCTGGTCTCCAATGCTGTAGCGCACACTCCATCTGGTGGCTCAATCGTCATGAGCGCGAAAACAGATCGTTCCCATCTCCAAATCGAGGTCTCCGACACGGGGATCGGTATTCCGGCTGAGGCGTTGCCGAGAGTATTCGATCGATTTTTCCGGATCGATGCGTCACGTTCCCAAGTGTCCGGCGGCACGGGTTTGGGATTGGCCATTGTGCAGTCAATCACGTTGCTGCACGGCGGCAATGTTCAAATCGCGAGCGAACCTGGGGCGGGAACCAGG
>JAFASD010000507.1 GCA_019244945.1 Acidobacteriaceae bacterium
CCGCCTGGATCGAAGTCTGATGGAAGATTTCGGGCGCCGAAACTGTTCCGAAAGCGAATGGGCCATTCTGGCTGCCGCCAACTGGCGCTCCAGCGAAATACATACCAGGCAGGAAAGCCGTTGGCTCCCCGGGTATGATGCTGGCAAAATTCGTCGATGTTGCGCCTTGCACGTTGCCTTCAGCGGGAAAATAATTGACGCCCGTACGCGCCTCATTCACGAATGTGGGACCGAACGTGTGCGTCCAGTCGAGCACGCCCTGATAAAGCGGAAAGATATTGTTGCCGCTGCTGTTGTAGAGCAGTGCCTGACTATTTGTGGTCGGCTGCGTCACGTACTGCTGTGAGTAACGACCAAACACGTGATCTTTATCGGTCGGAGCCCAGTCGATTTTGGCGTCGCCCTGATCGCCATTCGTGTAGACGTGCTGCACGTTGATCGCGTTGTTCAGCGTGCCGTTATTCGAGCCTGCCATGGAGGCACTGGGAAACGCTGCAAGCAGCTTCAGCGCGAGTGGACTGATGAAAACACAAGGCGCAGCCGCAGTTGCGTTCAACTGCATCTGCTGTGCGCTGCCACATTTGTTGGCGTTGTTGAGATTGTTTCCGGGGATGGGAGTTGTCGTTCCTGGATAGACCAGAGCTATGCCGGGGACATCAGAAAAATTGCCCGGCTGGCTTTGCTCGAGCTTCGAGAACGTCGTAATCGTGGTCGGGCTGGGAGGAGTATCGAAACGCGATCCCTGGTAATCGACAAAGAAAAACAGCTTGTTGCGAACGACGGGCCCGCCGAAGGTGCCGCCAAACTCGTTCCAGCGCAGCAGCGGCCGCGGGAGATTCGTGAAATTGTTGGACCACTCGTTTGCATTCAACTTGTCATTGCGAATGAATTCGAACAGATCCCCATGGAACTGGTTCGTTCCGGATTTCATGCTGACGCTGATCACGCCACCCATAAACTGCCCAAACTCAGCGCTCGGATTATTTGTGATCAGGTTGAATTCCTGGATAGCGTCGACATTGGGAGAGAACGCGACATTGTTGTCGACGAACTCGATATTCTCCATCCCATCCAGCAAATAATACGTCGCCTGCTCGCGATTGCCATTAATATACGGCCGGCCGCTATTGAAGGTTGCCTGCCCGGTGTTGAATGAAGCCGGGCTGGTGGTGACCGCGCCCGGTGTTAACAAAGCAAGCTGGTTGTAGTTGCGAGTTTCGAGCGGCAGACTGACGATCGCGTGCGAACCAATGACGGTGCCCACTTCCGTGCTCTCGGTTTCGAGTAGCGGCGGCGCCTCGGTTACATTCACCGTTTGATTCACATTTCCGACCTGCAATTGAAAATTGATCTGCGCGGTCTGGTTCAAAACCAAAGTGATATTGGACTTGACCATCGATTGAAACCCGGGATTTTCGACGCGCACGTCGTATCGTCCGATTGGCAAACGCGGCAGTTCGTAGGACCCATCGGCGGCCGTCAGCGTGGGGAAAGCAGTGTCGCGATCGAGATCGGTCGCCGTCACTTTTGCGCCGGAGATAGCAGCTCCGGAGGTATCCGTGACAGTTCCGTTGATGGCTGCGGTGACCTCCTGGGCGGATAGCGGGCTCGCCACAGCCAGCAACCAGAGGGCAGCGGCAGTGGTCAGAGCGCAAGTGGATTTTGCAGTAAGGCTCCTCATTCAACGAACTCCTTTCGCCAGTTGGCGGCAAAAGCAACACGCCGGAAACATTCAGCTTGTCGGAATTGTAAGAGCGAACGAAAGCGTTGTCAAGACAAAACGCAATCAAAAGAAATCAAAAGAAGACCGCTGGCGGTGCCGACTTGCTTTTGTGTTTGCAAAATCAACGATTTGCAACACAAAAAACAAGTCGGTTCGGCTCTACAAGTGGTTAACAGCATCAGAAGTTATATTTCAAGCCAAACTGCAGATTCCGGGCGCCCTGCGAATTGGTGATGCGTCCCAGCGTCGTGACGCTGTTTTCCGAGCTGCCAGGCCCTGCCAGAATCGGCGTATTGGTGAAATTGATCGCCTCGGCTCGAAACTCCAGGTTTTGGTGTTCCGTGACGTAGAAGCGCTTGGAAAGACTCAGGTCCACGGTGTGAAGACCTGGTCCACGAACGGTGCCAACGCCGCAAGTACCGAATGAGCCCTGCGTTTCGGGCGCATAGCTCGCCTGACTGAACCATTGGTAACCGCCAAGCGGTGATTTTTGTTCTCCGAATACAACAGGCGGCGCGATACAGTTCGCGCGCGAGTCAAAGGATCCGGTTCCGGATTCGTCCGGCGCACTGATGGTGAAGGGGAAGCCGCTGTGGAATGTAAATATGGAATTGACCTGCCAATCGCCCAATACAGCGTTGACCACTCCATTCACATTCTTTCCGAATGTGCGGTTGCGCCCGAAGGGAAGGTCGTAAGTCACAAAGCCGCTCACCAGGTGGGTTACATCGTAGAAGCAGGGGCCGTAATCTGCGTGAGCGTTGTAGGTGTTCTGATAATAGAAATAATTACCGCCGCTCTGGTCAGCCGCATTCTGCGCATTCGCATATAGGCCGTAATAGCCCAGTGAATCAGTCAGACACTTTGACCAGGTGTAATTGGCCTGAAACTCAAGGCCGTTCGCTAGCCGGTGCTGCAAAACAACTTGTAACGCGTTGTAGCTCTGGACTCCGGTTGTATTGGTCAGTTTGTCCGTCGGGGCTTCCGCCAGCAAAGTCGGGTTACCCGCCAAATACGGGCTGGGCTGGACAACCCCAGGTGCTGTCAATAATCCCTGAGACGCATTCACCGGAACCATCAAGTGAGTATTCTTTTGGCCTACGTAGCCAACCTGCAACGTCGTAGAGTCGCCGAACTGATGCTGGATTGTAAAGTTCCACTGGTTTGAAACAGCGGGTCGATCGTTCGGATCCCAAGTAAAGATCGTCACGCCGGCGAAACAGGATGCCGGATACGTTCCGATTGTCTGGGGCGTGCAGGGCGTTCCGGAAGTTGAGAAGTTAAAGCCGTTGCTGAGCGTTGTCGGGGGCAACCCACCAT
>JAFASD010000508.1 GCA_019244945.1 Acidobacteriaceae bacterium
CCGATCGACGAGGTGGCGCGCCTGCTTGGGCCTGATACGCGCATCGTCGACGTCGGGCACCGGCGCGAGATGGAGCTTGCGGTCGAGATCCCGCGCGACGAGCTCGGCTCGGTCGCCAGCACCGAGATGTGGAATGAGATCTACGACCGGCTCGGTGAATTGATTCTGGCAAAACGCACGACTTTGGTGTCCGTCAATACCCGTCGTCTTTCGGAGCGGGTTGCGCACGCCCTCGGAGAGCGGTTGGGCGATCATGCTGTGCTGCCTCATCACGGAAGCTTATCGCGCGCCTTACGGCTCGATGCCGAGTCGCGTTTGAAGAGCGGCGAGCTGCGGGCCGTCGTCGCTACAGCGTCGCTCGAACTGGGAATCGACATTGGGAGTGTCGATCTGGTCTGTCAAATTGGTTCCACTCGTTCGATTGCAGTCGCGCTGCAACGGATCGGGCGATCGGGTCACTGGGTCGGCGCGAAGCCTAGCGGGCGCATCTTCGCCACCACCCGCGATGAACTCGTCGAATGCGCCGCGCTTGTCTCCGCCATTCGCAAAGGTGAGCTCGAACGGATCGAGATTCCGCAGAACGCTTTGGATATTCTGGCGCAGCAGATCGTCGCCGCAGCCGCCGCGGAGCCATGGAAAGAGGATGATCTTTATGCGCTGTTCCGCTCGGCATATCCGTATCGCCATCTCGATCGCGAAGATTTCGACGCCGTAATCGAAATGCTTTCTGAGGGAATCGCAACTTCTCGCGGCAGAAGCGGCGCGTTGCTGCATCGCGATCGGGTAAATGGGCGCGTGAAGGGACGCCGCGGTGCGCGACTGGCTGCGATTACCTCCGGCGGAGCCATTCCCGAGAACGCGAACTACACGGTCATCGTCGAACCGGAAGCCAAATCCGTCGGCACTCTGGACGAAGACTTCGCGGTGGAGAGTCTGGTTGGCGATGTGTTTTTGCTCGGCACGCATTCCTGGCGGATCAAGCGAGTGGAACCCGGGCGCGTTCGCGTTGAAGATGCTCACGGCGCCGCGCCTTCGATTCCCTTTTGGTTAGGCGAGGCGCCCGGCCGCTCGCGCGAGTTATCGGCAGAAGTAGCGCATGTTCGAGAGCAAATCATCGCTGAACCGGAATCCGCCCCGGAATTCTTGATTCAGCAATGCGGTCTCGATGAAGGCGGAGCCAGGCAGGCGACCACTTATGTGCGTTCGGGTGCTTTCGAATTAGGCGCATTGCCCGCTCAAACCACCGTGGTCGCCGAACGCTTCTTTGATCAGGCGGGCGGAATGCAACTGGTTCTGCACGCTCCGTTCGGCTCACGCATCACCCGGGCTTGGGGCCTCGCTTTGCGCAAGCGGTTTTGCCGCACCTTCAATTTCGAATTGCAGGCTGCGGCGACAGACAACGGTCTGGTGCTCTCGTTGAGCGATCAACATTCGTTTCCGCTTGATCTGGTGTTCGCCTTTCTGAAATCTACAACGGTAGAAGACGTATTACGGCAAGCGATGCTCGCTGCGCCAATGTTTGGCGCGCGCTGGCGCTGGAACACAACCCGAGCGCTGGCCATCTTGCGCTTCCGTAACGGAACACGGGTGCCAACGCCGATCCAGCGGATGCGTGCCGACGATCTGCTTGCGGCGGTTTTCCCGGATCAGGTTGCCTGCGCCGAAAATCTGACCGGCCCGATTCGCATCCCGGATCATCCGCTGGTAAAGGAAACCATCGAAAACTGCCTCACCGAGGCCATGGACATTGACGGATTGCGCGACATCTTGGCAAGTATTGAAAACGGTCGCATCAAGACCGTCGCAATCGATACGGCCCAAGCCTCGCAGTTCTCGCACGAGATCTTGAACGCGAACCCGTACGCCTACCTCGATGATGCTCCTTTAGAAGAACGCCGCACTCGCGCGGTTCAACTGCGGCAAAGGCTCGGAAGCGATGTGACCGGCGGAGAGGGTGTGCTGGATCCGGCAGTGATCGATCGGATTTCAGCTGAGTCCTGGCCGGAAGCGCGTGATGCGGATGAGTTGCACGATGCGCTGCTCACGGTGATACGATTGCCGCCCGTTCCCGAATGGCAGGCTTTTTTCGACGAGCTGGCTGCAACCGGCCGCGTATCCACCGTTACCCGCGCTGGCGCAGATTTTTGGGTTGCCACCGAGCGAATCGACATCGCCGATGAACCCGCTGCAGTCGTTTCCGGCTGGATGGAGTCTATTGGACCCACCACGGTCGGCTCACTTGCAGAGAAGCTCGCATTTTCTCCGGAAGAGATTGAAGCGGCGCTGCTCCGGCTCGAAGCGCAAGGGCAGGTGCTGCGCGGCCATTTTCGTAACACGGACGGCGAGATCGAATGGTGTAATCGCCGCATTCTGGCTCGCATTCATCGCGCCACGCTCGGCCAACTGCGGCGCGAGATTGAACCGGTCACCACTCTCGATTTTGATCGCTTCCTGCATGCTTGGCAGCACGTCGCGCCCGGTAGCCAATTGCATGGCGCGGATGGAACGCTCCAAATCATCACGCAGTTGCAAGGTTATGAAATTCCCGCTGCGGCCTGGGAATCGGAGATCCTCGCAAGGCGCATCGCCAAATACGATCCTGATTTTCTCGACGAGCTCTGTTTCGCCGGCGAAGTGATGTGGGCGCGCGTGTCGCCACATCCGGCCATCGCGGAAAACCGTCGCGTGCGCCCAACCCGGATCGCTCCCGTGACACTTTTCCTCCGGGCAGATGCGGATTGGTTAATGGGTCGGAGCAGTCCGGCCGACCAGTCGGCGCTCTCCCATCCAGCGCGAGATATATTGCTTGCATTGGAGCGCACGGGCGCCAGCTTCTTTGCGGATTTAGTGCGCCAGACCGGCCGCTTGGCAAGTGAAGTGGAAGACGGGCTCTGGGAACTGTTAGCCGGAGGATTCGTCACCGCAGACGGTTTCGATAACTTGCGCGCTCTGATCGATCCAAAACGGCGGCGTGGTGAGGGCCGCGGCAGCGCAAAACGGCCGCGTCATGCTGCCGGTAGGTGGGCGGTGCTGCGCCGCGACTCTCCGGCGATAAGTCCTGCAGAACGGACCGAACGCTACGCGCGCCAGTTGCTTGCGCGATGGGGAGTCCTGGTGCGTGACTTGCTGGTTCGCGAAACCCTCGCTCCGCCCTGGAGGGAATTACTGCCCATTCTCCGAAGAATGGAAGCGCGCGGCGAAATTCGAGGCGGGCGATTCGTTTCAGGCGTGACGGGCGAGCAATTCGCCCGGCCTGAGGCTCTCGATCTGTTGCGGCTGATCCGCCGTGAATCCGAGAAAGCTGCGGTCGTCACAGTATCGAATGCGGATCCGCTGAATCTGAGCGGCATCATCCTGCCCGGCCCGCGCGTAAGCCGCTTGGCGGTTATGGGTCTGGTGCCCGCTTAGCGACCCAACGGGACCCGGTTCGTAGCATGCTACATTCGAAGTTTAAACCCTCACAAAGCGGGAACATTTGCCGGCCTGTTTCCGTCTGGCAATGAGCGGGAGAGAGTGCGCCAACTTTGAAGAAAAAGTGGAAAATTGTCATTTTGATAGCTTTGCTGGTGCTCGTCGCGGGTGGTGTGTTCGCCAGCATAAAGATCAGCGAACGCGGCGTCGTCATTGTTCAGACCGGAAAAGTAAGCCGCACGGACCTAACCGCCGTGGTCACCGCGTCTGGCGAGATTAAGCCCAAAACTTACATCAATATAGGCGCGTCACAAGGCCCCGCGCCCATCACCGCAATTCTGGTGCGAGAAGGCGACCATGTCAGAAAAGGACAGGTGCTTGCGCGTCTCGAGAATGTTCAGCCCGAGGCTGACCTCAAGATGCAACAGGCGGCTCTGAACTCCGCTCTGGCTGATTCGTCCGCAAGCGAAGCCAATGTAAAGTCCCTGGAGGACAATATTGCCGTCGCGCAGGCTCAAGTGGACCACGACCGCGCCGATCTTGCGCAAAAGAAAATCGATCTGAAGCGCAATCAGGATCTGTTCGATGCGAAATTGATTTCGGCGCAGGATTTCGAGGCCAAGAAGGTGGCCTACGATCTGGCTCTCGCCACGCTCCTCGAGTCTGAAAAGAAGGTCGATCAGGCCAAGGCGGAGCAAGCTCAAGCGTCCGCGCAATTAGGCTCGGCTCAAAAGAAGGTAGCCCAAGAAGAAGCCATGGTCTCCCGAACGGCGAACGTCCTGTCGCAGTTTGACGCAGTCGCCCCATTGGATGGCGTAGTCACAAATTTGCCGGTTCGGGTCGGTGAAACGGTTGTACCCGGAATTCAGAGCTCCACTTCCTCCATCATCATGACCATCGCTGACATGTCGATCATTACGGCTGAAGTGCATGTCGATGAAACCGACATCGTGAGTGTCAAGATGGACCAGCCCGCCGAAGTTACAATAGATGCGATACCCAACCGGACATTCAAGGGACGGGTCACCGAAATCGGCGACACAGCCATTGTGCGGTCCACCGGCGTCGCTGCATCGCAAAGCCAAACCTCGAGTCAGGAAGCCAAGGATTTCAAAGTTGTGATTGCGCTCGACATTCCCCAGGATCTGGTGCGCCCGGGGCTATCCTGCACGGCAAAGATCACGACCGCGACGAGATCGCACGTGTTGGCGATCCCGATCCAGGCATTGACCATACGCCAGAAAGGTCAATTGACACAGCCCAAACCTGGACAGAAGCAACCCGTTCTCGATCCCGCCGCGCAGAAGGCGGCCAAAGAAGAATTGCAGGGTGTATTTGTAGTCAATAACGGCAAAGCGGACTTCCGCGAAGTCAAAACCGGCATCACGGGCGCGACCGATATAGAGGTGCTGAACGGGCTAAAAGATGGCGATCAACTTGTAACCGGAAGTTATCAGGTGATTCGCACGCTTCGAAATGAGGCCAAGGTCAAGGTGGACAATAAGGGCCCTGTGGCTCCCTCGAGTCCAGCAGCGAGTTAGCGGCTCACCCGTATCCAATTAGCCATGGCAGCCTCAGAACCAGCAGTTGCCGAACTCAGCGCGAAAGAGCGCGAGGAACGCGGCGAGCAACTCCGGCGCGAAAGTATTGTCATTCGAACCTATGATCTCTGGAAAACCTACATCATGGGTGACCAGGAGATACATGCGGTCTCAGGTGTGGACATCCAAATCAAGCGAGGGGAGTACGTGGCCATCATGGGCCCCTCTGGTTCGGGCAAATCGACGTTGATGAATTTGATCGGTTGCCTCGATACGCCCACCAAAGGACTGTACTATTTGAACGGC
>JAFASD010000573.1 GCA_019244945.1 Acidobacteriaceae bacterium
TTCTTCGTACACCCTTCCGCTCCTCCCGCCCTAAATTTGTCAATCAACCCCGATAACCGGTCCCGTTCCTTTCCGAAATCTCGGTCGTCCGCCACAATGAGGCTTTTGGCCGTCGGCGAATTCTTCCGTAGCGGCTCTTCGTTCCGAAACACCATCGGTTTCACTAACCGTCCCATCAGGCGTACAGGGAGTGCTCCCTTTTCTGGAGTCAAATCTCCCACTGCCCACTGCATACTCACTGAGCAATGTGCCAACATCTGCGCCGCCGTCATCTTGCCCCAGCGCCTCTCACTTTGCAACTCCAATTTTCCCAGCCGGGTCTTTACTTGATTCGCCACCGTCGCATCGAACAGGTTTTTCATGATCACATGCCTCCTTTAAATGAGAGTAAACAATAGCCCGTGTCAGGGAAAGGTCATTTTTCCGCCGCTAAAGTTTCGAATTATTGTGCACCCGTGAGAATGGATTCGATCACCGTGCAAGCTGCTGCTAAACCGTTTTCAGCGGTGAGTCTGGCTCGAACCTCTGCTGCACGATGAGCGAAATGCTCGTTTTTCAGCAATTCCGTTAAAGCGGATGTAGCAGTGTCGACGGTATAACGATTTCTGGCGAGATGGAGGCCCACCCCAAGCCGTTGCACGCGAGTGGCATTGTCTGGCTGATCCCAGCCGTAAGGAACAACGAGCATTGGCCGTCCTGATCGAAACGCTTCGCCGGTAGTTCCAGAACCGCCCTGGTGAACGTTGATGGCAGCGTACGGAAAAACCTGCGAGTACTTCGCATAGGGCAATGCGAGAACATCCGACGAGTCAAGGCCAGGGGCAGTTGCAACACCGATCAGTAGCGCTCGCTTCTGAAGACGCCTTGCTGCGGCGACGCTGGTCGCATAGAAATCACCTGGATTGTGCACTGCTGTTGACCCTTGTGTGAAAACGACAGGAGGATCGCCGGAGCCAAGAAAGCTTGACAGCTGCGGCGGTAGGCTAGTCTCGCTCGCTTGGTCATCCAAGAAAACGAAGCCGGGTTGAACCGTCTGTTTTGGCCAATCGGGCTGTGGCTCGGCGAGGCAGCGCGAGAAGAGCGCCAATACAAGATGGCGTGAGAATTTGTCACGGAACACAGGGTCGCACTCGGGTCGCAGTCCTTCTGCGCGCCGGAGGTCACGTACAGGGTTCGACCAATGCCGGACAGCAAGTCGACCGATGTTCAGTCCCATCCTGTAAGCAGATGGACCCAATTTACGAAGGTGAATCAGGCTGGGAAGATTGACCATCACCGATGGGTCAAAAGAGGAAAAAAACGAAAATGGGGACAAAATCGCTGACACCCAACGGAGTCTCAGCTTCTCTGCGACAAGTGGGGCGGCGTATAACAGTTCACCCGCAATCATGAGGTCAGCCGCCTTCGCGACAGAAAGCAAATCCGTGTAAGTGTTTCTCAGCTGTGGCAGGACCATTTTTCGATAGAGCACTTCCGGCCCTTTCTTCAGGTCCTCGCACTGACGGATGAGTTCCGGGTCTGTCGGATTCCAATCGGGTCGAATTGACTGGAAGGCGATTCCCAACGCCTCTACTCGCGATCTGTAGTACGGGGTTGAGCCGATCGTCACCCGATAGCCACGTCGCTTGAGTTCTATGGCCAATGCCAGGCAGGGATGGAGGTCGCCGAGTGAGCCAATCGTCGCAATCAGTATTCGATCAGGCTTCCTTCGAGTCGGCGAGTTACTCTCAACCGGCGACATTGTTACTTAATTGAGACGGCTTAGAATTTGGCCGAGGATGTCCTCAGAGTGCTCCACATAGCGCTCAACCACTTTCAGTAATGGAACCGGCTCCTCAATTCCGATCCGACAAAGAATGTTGAGCTTCTCTTCAGGCAAAAGAATCAACAGATGAACCAAAAGAGCATTCAGCCAAGCCCATAATTCGATAAGATTCTGCCACGAGAGCTGCCGGAATTGTTGAGCGATGACCCGATCTTCTGAAGGGTAAGCGCTCATCGTGAGCTGA
>JAFASD010000033.1 GCA_019244945.1 Acidobacteriaceae bacterium
TTTTATGTACATGTCTGAATGGAGTGGAGGCGGACAGCTTCGTCCAGGAATACAGGTTCGTTCGAGATACTGGAATTTTCAGAATACCAGAAGGGGCATCAGCAGATTGATGTGCGTTCCTGCGGTCGCGGACGCATGGGCCATAACGTGGGGAGCGCCCTTTCATTGTGCTTAGGGGCAATGCTGCACAATGGGCTAAGGAAGCGAAAATGCGGGCAGCTCATGGCTCACTCTTAGAGCGGATCACGGTCGATCCTGACGTGAGGTTCGGCAAACCGTGCATTCGCGGCCACCGAATCACCGTTCAGCAAATTCTCGAGTGGCTTTCCGGTAGCGCATCCCAGGCTCAAATCCTGGCCGACTACCCTCAACTCGAACCGGATGACTTCCTTGCTGTCTACGCATATGCCGCCCAATTGACAGGCGGGACTAAAGTTTCTAGGGGATGAAGTTCCTCTTTGACGAAAGCCTGTCACCGCGGCTGGTGTCGTTATTACGCGACCTGTTCCCGGAATCGCAGAGTGCGCTTCGAAATGGGCTTGCGCGTTTTGGCGATCGGAGAATTCTGGAATGCGCCGCTGCTCATAACTTCGTTCTGGTCTCGACGGACGGCGACTTTGAACGTCTGCTGAAGCACTTCCCGAGCGCCAAGATCGTGATTCTTCGTTCGTGCGATTATCCAACAGAGATCGCGGCTGACGTACTTCGGCGTAATGCGATTCGTATCGCTGAACTGTCCACTTCGCACGGTCAAATGATCATTCTCGAGCGATAATTCTCGCCCCAAAATCTTCGGGGGGGCAAATGCATGCGCATATTTCGCTACAAAGTGGTCGACGCAGTTGGCACGGCGACGCAACCCGCCCCCGACCGCCCGGGCCCAGTAATTCCCACATTCCAGTTAAACTGAAAGTGCAGTCCCGCTATGCTCGAAGCCACCCTCGCCAAGGTTTTTGGCACGAAACACGATCGAGAGATCAAAAAAATACGCCCGATCGTCGCCGCCATTAACGACCTCGAGCCAGAGCTGCAAAAACTTTCCGAAGCGGAATTAGCCTCCAAAACCCAGGATTTCAAAGAGCGCGTCGCCAACGGCGCATCTCTCGATGACGTTCTCATCGAGGCCTTTGCCGTATGCCGCGAAGCCGGCCGCCGCGTACTCAACATGCGCCACTTCGATGTCCAGCTCATCGGCGGCGTGGTGTTGCATCGCGGGCGAATCGCCGAAATGAAGACCGGCGAAGGAAAGACCCTGGTCGCCACCTTACCGAGCTATCTGAACGCGCTCGCAGGCAAAGGTGTTCACATCGTCACCGTCAATGATTACCTGGCCCGCCGCGACTCAGAATGGATGGGGCGCATGCATCGCTCTCTCGGACTGACGGTCGGAACCATCGTTCACGATCTCGACGACCGCGAGCGCCGCGAAGCCTACAACTCCGATATCACTTACGGCACCAACAACGAGTTTGGGTTCGACTACCTGCGCGACAACATGAAATTCCGCCTGGAGGATTACACTCAGCGCGAATTCAATTTCGCGATCGTGGACGAAGTCGATTCCATCTTGATCGACGAGGCCCGCACGCCGCTGATCATCGCCGGACCGAGCGAAGAATCTACCGACAAGTATTACCGCGTCAACCGCATCATCCCGTATCTCGAACGGGGCGAAGTGATCGAAGGTAAGGAGCCGGGCCAATCATACACCACGGGCGACTTCACCGTCGACGAGAAACACCGAACAGTCGCGCTCACCGAAGAGGGCGTGCTGAAAGTCGAGAAATTGCTCAACACCGGCAATCTCTACGACCCCGCCAATATTGAGATGAACCATCATGTGCAGCAGGGCTTGCGCGCGCACATTCTCTATCAGCGGGATCGTGATTACGTGGTGCAAGAAGGCCAGGTCATCATCGTCGACGAGTTTACGGGTCGGCTCATGCCGGGCCGCCGCTGGAGCGATGGCCTCCACCAGGCCGTCGAGGCGAAGGAAAACGTGAAGATCGAGCGGGAGACGCAAACTCTCGCGACCGTCACTTTCCAGAACTTTTTCCGCATGTACAAGAAGCTCGCTGGAATGACCGGTACCGCCGATACGGAAGCGGCTGAGTTCAGCAAGATCTACAACCTCGACGTCACCGTCATTCCGACCAACCGGCCTCTGATTCGCCTCGAAAATGCCGACGTCGTTTATCGCACGGAAGATGAAAAGTTTCGCAACGCAGCAAAAGAGATCAAAGCTCTCAATGAGAAAGGCCAACCTGTTCTCGTCGGCACCATCTCGGTTGAGAAATCCGAAAGACTGTCGGGCGTTCTAAAGCGGATGGGAATCCGCCACGAGGTGCTGAACGCCAAGAATCACGAGCGTGAAGCACACATCGTCGCGCAAGCCGGACGCAGGGGAGCGGTCACGGTGTCGACTAACATGGCTGGCCGAGGAACAGACATTCTGCTGGGCGGCAACCCGGATGTCCTGCTCGAGGAGCGCCTGAAGAAGCTCGGTAAATCCCCCGAACTGCTTCCACCGGGCGAGCTCGATCTTATGAAAGAGCAAATCAAGCGGGACATTCAAGCCGAGCACGATGACGTAGTTTCGCTCGGGGGCTTGCACATCCTCGGCACAGAACGGCATGAATCGCGCCGCATCGATAACCAATTACGAGGTCGCGCGGGCCGGCAAGGCGATCCGGGAAGCTCCCGGTTTTATCTGTCCCTGCAGGACGATTTGCTCCGGATCTTCGGCGGCCAGCGTATGCAAAATCTCATGCTTCGTCTGGGCATGGAAGAAGATGTGCCAATCGAATCCAAGCTCATCACCAAGCGAATTGCCGCCGCTCAGAAAGCCGTCGAAGCTCAACACTTCGCTTCCCGTAAGCACGTCCTCGAATACGACGACGTGATGAACAAGCAACGTCAGGCCATCTATTCCATGCGCCGGCAGTTGCTCGAAGGCGAGAACCAGAAAGAACGCATCCTCGAAATTGTTACCGGCATCATCGGAAGCTTCATCGATCAGTTTTGTCCGGAATCGTCCCGCTACGATGAATACGATTTGGTCGGCCTTCAAACAGCCGTTTTGAATCAGTTCGGGGCAAAGCTCGATTTGGGCGAATTGACCGGATTGAGCCGCCGCGACGTCGAGCAGAAGATCACCGATTTCTTGCAGGAGCGCTACGACGAAAAAGAGCGCATGATCGGCCAGGACAATATGCGTCAGGCCGAGCGCATCATTATGCTCAACGTCGTTGACAACCAGTGGAAAGACCATCTGTTGTCAATGGACCACCTGAAGGAGGGAATCGGGCTTCGCGGCTACGGTCAGAAGGATCCGTTGATCGAGTACAAGAAAGAGTCCTTCACAATGTTCCAGGAGATGATGGACCGGATCGAAGACGAAACCATCAAATTTTTGTATTTCATGCGCATCGAAAGCGGAATGGGACCGGTTCCCCTCCCCTATCCGGAAGCCGAGGAAGAATCGGAAGACGAAGAAAGCCTTGCGGAACCTTCAGTGGCTCAGCTCGAGGCGCAACAACGTGAAGCTCAGCAATCCGTCCTCGACCTTACGCGAAATATCCAGAGGAAGAAAGACCGGGAATTGGCCGAGCTCCAGTTCACCGGTGCGGATGGGAATGGCGCACAGCCTAAGCCGGTAAACAAAGCCACTAAGGTTGGTCGTAACGAGCTCTGCCCCTGCGGAAGCGGAAAGAAGTACAAAAAATGCCACGGTGCTGCAGCCTGATCTTAACGGGTGCTCTGTTGAGTAGCTCACTTTTAGCAGACGACGCTGCTATCTGGCGCGAGTATGGCCTGGTTCATACGGAAACCGGCAGCTTAGGAAAATTCCGAGTCGTCATCCACCAGATGAAAGACCCCACCGGGGCTTTGGCCGCCTGGGAATGGCTTCGTTCCGCAAAAGGACGGGTTTGCGACCTGGCTTCGTTTTGTACAGAGGACGTCAGTCAAACTGTTGTCTCGGATGACAACTATGTCATCGAAGTGCAAGGCGGGGTTCCGACCAGAGCCCAGGTAGATGCGCTGTTTGACAGGCTTACCAATAAGCGAAACAGTTCGCTTCCGGCCATTCTCAGCTATCTTCCAAGGCAAGGTTTAATTGCAGATTCAGCAAGATACGTGCTTGGACCAGTCTCCATGCAGGCGTTTGCCCCCGAACTCGCCAGCACAAAGCCCGGGTTTGATGAGGGCGCGGAAGCTCAAGTCTCGGATTACAAAATCAACGAGAACCAGCCGCCAGTTCGTTTGGCAATTTTCTATTACGCCACGCCAGAAATGGCGCGAGCCCATGCAGCTCGGTTCAAGCGCGTGTCCGGCGCGCACGTAAAACGCTCAGGTGTGCTGGTCGCCGTTGTGTTCCGAGCTGCCACAGACGAGCAGGCCGACACGCTTCTCAGCCGGATCCAATACGAGGCTAAGATTACGTGGAATGATGTCCCCCCACCCAGCCCTATTAAGCCTCTGTACCAACTCCTACTCAATATCATGTATTTGAGTATTATTCTCTCGACGCTTTGTCTTCTTGCGGGGCTGATTTACGCCGGAATGAGAATTTATCGGCGTCGCTACGGCCACCTCGAGGCAGATGAGTCGATGACCACTCTGCACCTCACGAGCGAGTAGTTCCAGTTCTTGTAAGCGAAAGATAACTCGTTATTTAGCGTGACGGAAATCGGTTTTTCCACGGCCAAAACGCAGCTTTCGCACAGCCTCTGGAAAAACATGTTACCCGGTAAATGATTGGAACTCTGCAACTTACCGCTCGTCCGCAGATTGCGGAAAAATGCCCTTGACTTCACCCCCCGCTGGCCCTACACTCCAATCACAAACAGGTTTTGGCGGTTGCGATACCGTCGAATCTGGTTCTCCCATCAAACGTAACCTCTGGTGCGCCAGAGTCCTGAAAGACAGGAAAGAAAATGCTCATTCGGCTGAATGAGCATTTTCTTTTGGGTGCCGACCGGTTAAGGCTGGCGCTTAGCGTTTTTCAGTGATCTTGATTGGGCTGGCAAGGTGGAAGGTGAGGCGCGCGCCGATCGGAATAACCACGGCTTTTTGGTTCATTCCTGCACTTTCGCTCTCCTCATTCCGGTCGTATCCTTCACCGACACCTGCGCCTTTGGCGGCGCCCGAAACGGCTCCGACCGCCGCGCCATACGCCGCCCCGATCGCTACTTTGGGCGCATCCTTCAGCCTTACTTTCTTCCCCATGGCGTTCCAGGGACTCGTCTCAATTCGAATCAGTTGGCCGTCTTTCGTCGTGACCTCCGTTAACACCAGAGTCAAATCGGAGGCGCTTCCGAGCAGCCGCGCTTTCTGCGCATTCACAACTTTTCCCAGCACGGTTGCTCCCTGATCGGCTAGGGTGAACCCGTTCACAACGAGCGGTGTATCGAGAGTGCCTCGGAAGACATCGCCTTCGCGATTGCGATCACTCGACAGAATCTCTCGAAGCTGTACGATCAAAGCCGTTCCGGGTTGTAAAGTCGCCGTATAGGGCGGCGGCGCAGCAGCCCCATCTGCGGCTGCAGTGTCCGGCAAGCTTTGCGGTGGGGCAGACTGCGTTATTTGCGAGACGACCGGCGCCGGTTCCAGGACGGCGGGTTTAGGGATGGTGGGGGGCGGACTCTGAAAGGCTTCTAGCGGAGCCGTCCGATGCTCCGGCGCTTCCCCCACTTCAGATGGTGAATTCTGGTCCAGCGGCTCCGAGTCCTGTACCGAAGCAATCGTTCTCGAGGGAGTCCTTCGGCTTTGGTCGCTCCTAGGAACGGGCATCGCTGCAGGCGCGTTAGTTTCGGGTGGTCGCGCTTGCTCACTAGCGGGCTGCCCTGCAATCGGGGCGCTTTGAACAGCTTGAATGGGATAACGCGCTTCCCTGGTCCTCGAGTAGATCAGGGCTCCGCCGAGAACCACGATTACTGCAGCCAGAAAGACGCTGACTACCTTGATAACGCTGGATGGATTGAAATGCGGTTCCATCTACTTAATGGACCACCGCACTCGCAATTAATGTTTCAGCGCGAAGGACGAATAAAGTTTGTTTGAGTGACGCCGCTCACTCTTCCCGGAGCGCCTTCATGGGATCCACCAGTGAGGCGCGCCGGGCGGGCGCGTAGGTGGCCACCAACGTGATCAGAAGAAGCGGCAAAGCGATAGCTGGGAACAGTAGAGGATTGGTGTGATCGAACGTAGCAATCCAAAGCGATGACGTCAGAAGACGACAGGCGAAGAAGCTTACAACCAGGCCCACCCCGATCCCGACCGAACCTAATGTCAATCCCTGCTGGAGAATCATTCGAATCACCTTTTGCCGGTCCGCGCCGATAGCCATGCGAATGCCGATCTCGCGAGTCCGGCGGCTTACTGAGTAAGCGATCAAACCATAGAGTCCCACCATCGCCAAGATGAGTCCCATTACTCCTAAACCGGCTACGCTCTGGGCAATCATGTTCGGTGTTTTGACCGCACGCTGGGTGTACAGGTTCTGCATGGTTCGCACGTCGAAGACGGGCATATTCGGATCGAGTCCGCGGACAACCTCGCGCAATACGGGCGCAATTGTCGACGCGTCTGGCGCATTCGATTCGGTTATAAGCGTCAATGCGCTTCGTTCGTCTTGGGTGTGGGGCAGGTAAATGAAGTCGAGCGGCGGCTCGGCAATCCAGAAGTATTTAGCGTTTTTCACAATGCCGACTATCTGGAACAGGGGACCCGTCGCGTTCTTCAGATGAAACCGCTTCCCAAAAGCGTCTCCTTTAGGCCAGAAGTGCTTCGCGAACTGTTCGTTGGCTACGGCGACCAATGGAGTAGTCGGCTGGTCTGATTTTAGAAAGCCGCGGCCTTGCAGTAGACGAATCCCCATCGTGTTGAAGAAGTCATCGCTCACATGAGCGTCGAACACGGTGAGCGATTGCTCGCCTCGCGGCAATTGGTAACCTTCGGGCACAACAGCAGTCGCGTCGCCTCCAATAAGCGGCACGACACTAGTCAGAATCGCGGATTTAACTCCGGGCGCAGACCGCGTCGCATCGAGCAGGTCCTTATAGAAACGTCGTGTCTGATCCGGCGAGTAGTGAATAAGCTGCGTGTCGAAGCTGGTCAAAAACAGGCGGTCCGTGCGAAAGCCCGGTCCATGCGTCAACTGATCCCGGAAGCCTTGTAACATCACGGCTGAGATGACGAGCAACACGAGCGAGAGCGCGACCTGTCCGGCGACGATCAGATTGCGGCCCCAGAGGCGTCGCTGGCCGATGGTATCGGCGTCGGCTGCTTTGAGCGCGGGGACAAGATCCGGACGCGTGGTGCTGAGCGCAGGCGTGAGCCCAAACAAGAGAGTACTGACGAGAGAAACCGCGAGCGTGAACAGCAGCACGCGCCGATCCAGTTGAACCGCAAAGACGATCGGCAAGTCGGAGGGAATAGGAATGTTGGCGAAGAATTTTGCGCCTGCATATGCGACAACTATTCCCGCCGCACCGCCGGCAACCGCAAGCAAGAGATTTTCCAGCAAGAGTTGGCGAATGAGCGAAGCGCGCTTAGCGCCTATGGCCAAACGGATCGCGATCTCGCGCGAGCGGGCCCGGGATCGGCTCAGCAGCAGACCCGCAACGTTCGCGCAGGCAACCGCCAGAACGCACAGGGCGAGCAGGATGAGCATGGCTACTAAGGCTGTATTGGGAGGAGATTGCTGCGCGCGAAGTTGCAGCTCGGTCTCGACCGTGATGCGCTGGTTGCGATTTGTTTGGGGATACATTTGCTGCAATTGAGCCGCGATGGCATCGAGATCGGCTTGCGCTTGCGCCACGGTAACGCCAGGCTTGAGGCGCCCCTTTACGGTCAGCCAGCGTATGTCGCGCTGATCGAGGTTGTTTTCATGGGCTAAGTTGACACTGTTATGCGGGCTTACGCTAGGTGACATCGCGAGCGGTACGAACAGCGCTGGACGAAAGTACTGATCAACGCCGGTGAATTGCTCGGGCGCAACGCCAACAATAGAGAAATCAATTCCGCTGAGGCGGATTTTGGAGCCAAGAACGGAGGGATTCCCTCTCAATTGCGTGATCCAGAAATCGTGGCTGATGACGACCACGGCGTCCCGGCCTTCCGCCTGATCTTCGTCGGGACGAAAGCCGCGGCCGAGCGATGGTTCTACGCCAAGCACCTGAAAGAAATTACCGGAGACAAATAGGCCGAACTTCATCTTCGGAAGAGTGGTTTTATCCGGGCTGAAGCCAAATGTTCCGTACGAGTAGGCGAGCAGGCCGTCGAAGCTGCGATTGCGATCTCGAAAATCGACATAGTCCGGATGGGAGATCGCATTGTTCATGCCAAATGCAGCCGAGCTGGTGGTGGAGACTGCCAAGACACGACTCGGCTCCAGTACAGGGAGCGGACGCAGCAGTAGCGCGTCGGCAAAGCTGAACATCGCCGAGGTGGCGCCAATGCCGATTGCGAGCGAGCAGACCGCAACAATAGTAAAGACCGGATTCTTGCGCAGCATTCTGGCAGCGTGCCGGACAGATTTCAGCATTCAGCCCTCGATCTTAAGAGCTTAGCCGAAAATTAGGAGCGCCGAAGCTCGCGCAAATAAGGAACAGGCTCCTCAGGTCTTCTGGAAGACCCGGGAGCCTGCTGAAAACGTTCGAACGGAAATTGGATAGTTACCGGCGACCACCGCCGCGTCCCGCAAAGCCACCGCCGTGACCAGCAAAGCCGCCGGCGCGTCCACCACCTACGAAACCGCGCCCTCCTCCATATCCGCCACGATAACCGTATCCACGACCATAGCCATACCCACGCCCATAACCATATCCGCGACCGTAAAATCCGCGGCCGCCCCAGTAACCACCCCAATAACCTCCGTAGAATCCAACGTACGGATAGGCGTACGGATACACGTACGGGTAGCCGTAGTAGTAATCGTAAGGATAAGGATAGGGGTATGGATATGAGTACGCGTATGGGTAAGCGGGATACGTGTAGGCCGGACCCACCGCCACTCCAAAACGCCCCTGAGCATTGGCTGGCATCGGGTTGATCAGGATCAGCACTGCAGCCAAAGCGAGCACGAAAAATACGATTTTCTTAGACATTTGTTGCAGCCTCCCTTCTAAAGACCTTACACCTGTTGGACGCCCCGCGGGAGCCGAGCGATTCTTATCGGTTTCTGCTATGAACCGCCGGTCACCGCTTACTCAAAGACGTTAAATCGTTCCAAATCCGCGTTTTACGGCGATTTCAAGCATCAGGCGTCTCGCGCCGGCCCTAGTCTCGAACACGGAAGACCTATGTTTACTCACCTTAAATTCACGGCGCTCGCCGTCGTCGCGACTGCCGTTTTGATCAGCACCGGCTGCAAGAGCCAGCCTGCGCACCCCAATCAGTTGAACACGTTCGATGGCGCCACTTATGATTCGCTCACTTTGGCGCACGGCGCGTTGGCTTCGCTCCGTGTTCAGATCTCCACCAGTTATCCAAAGTATGCGCCTCTTTTCAACGAAGCCGAGGTTACCTACTCGACAGCATACGAAGCTTACTCGTTATATCGCGTGAAGTCGAGTAATCAGGCTCAGATCTCTGTCGCGATTAGTAATTTGGCTGTGGCTATTGCTGCCTTGGAAAACGCGTTCCAGTCGGACCTGCATGTAGCCCCGAAAGTGATTCTGGATTTTCGTCACCGGGCGCTGGTGATTCGAACGGCTGCGGGTCAGAACATCAGCATCTCCGATATTCTTACGGCGCTCGAAATCGCTGCGGCTGTCGCGCAGACAGTGCCGCCCGCCGCTCCATATGCGGCTCTGGCGACCATTGTGATCGAAGCAACTCAGCAAGCCTTAGCGGCTCAGAGTGCAGCGTCCGGACAGCCTATTGATTTATCCACCATCCAACCGCTCGCTCCGATTCAGTAGTCGCGTTTACTTCTGCCCCGAATTCGCCGGGCAGTAGGTTCAAATAGGGTTAGCGAATGTTGACTCAAGCGAATCATTGGCTGGACATTGCAGGGACCGTCATCGACGGTCTTCTGCTTTGTCGAGTCCTTTTGTTGAAGCTGCATCGGGTATACCTGTTCATCACACTGGTTTGCTTGCTGGGTCTGTTTTTCGACATCGTTCTGCTTTGGCTCGGGCCTTCTTCGCAGGAAAGCGCCCGTGTTTTCCTTTACTCCCGATTTCTCTATGCGGTGCTTTTCCCGGCAGTTGCATGGGAGGTATTCGAGGAGATGAAGCTTCAGATTTCGAAGCTGAGGCGATTGGGAATACTGAGACTCATTTCGGGCCTCCTGCTGGCGACAATCTTCGGCTTGATCGTGTCTGCTTTTGCCGAAAACGAGCCCGGCGCGCCACCAGCCCGCCTCGCAACGCTCGCGGTTGTTCTTTGGGCGGGATCGTCTACGGCATGCTTGACATTTCTCTTTGCGCTTCAGAAAAACCTGCGAGCTCAGGAGATAATGCTTCCGCGTAACACCTTTGTGTGGCTGATTTTTTATCAGCTATCGTTCACCTATGAAATCCTGAGCTGCTTTTTCCTGGTCGTCGCTCCGCTTCTGAAGTCGCCTGCCATCGATACTGTCCAGTTGTTTCTCTCCATCTATGACATCGCCATCACGAGCTGGTGCATCCTGAAGCTGAGATCGCTACCCTCCGACGTACCCTCCGCGCCCGAAAAGGCTAGCTTGTAGCGCTCTCGCCATTTCACAGACGGGCTTCCGTTTGTGATATGTTCTCCATTCGTGAAAGCACCGGAAGCAAGCTCTGCGGAATATCAACTGAACTGGCGCAAGTTGCAGCAGGTTGGACTGAATGCGTACGAGGCGCGCTCGTATTTGGTTCTGATGGGGCATCCGCGCTTCAAAGCATTGGAGCTTGCCGCGCGTGCTCATGTTCCTCGGCAGAAGATTTATGAAGTGCTCGACAGCCTGGTTGAAAAAGGGTTCGCGCAGGTGGTGCAGGAGAAAACGAAACTGTTTTCAGCCGTGGATCCAAGCCTGGCCATCCCCGGTTACCTGGCCCGACGGAACAAAGCCCTGCAAAACGAAATAACCGAGCAGGCGAGGCTCGCTACAGGATTGATTGAAGATCTGCGCGCCGCCTACTTGGAAGGACAAGACGGCCGCGGCACGCTGGATTTTCTGAATCTGGTGAACGACCCTACGCAAATTGCGATCCACTACAGGCGCATGTTGACGAGCGTGTCACATGAATACGCCGAGTTTTCGCGTCCGCCTTTCGCAGTGGATCCGCTCGATGAGCAATTGGTCAAAGAAGCAGCCGGGCGCGGCATCGCCTGCCGGCTCCTGATTGAAGCGGCCCCAATAGACGAGGAACACCGCGCTCGCTTAGACGAATTTCGTGATTCGGGAATCGAAATCTGCTTTTTTGAGCGATTGCCGCTCAAGCTCGCTCTCTTCGATGGTAAGTGCGGTTTAGTCGCTTTGCTCGACCCCGTCTTGACGCGGCCATCCTGGACGGCGGTGGTTTTCGAGCACGAAGGCTTTGCCGAAGCCATGTCAGGGCTTTTCGAAAGCTACTGGTCCCGCGCCAAGAAACAGATGCAGACCTGAAAATCGCTATGTGCGAAGGCGCAATAGAACGTCGTCGCGATCAGTGAACTGAATGCATCGAATGCCCAGCAGCTCAGCTCCCTGAATATTCACGATCCGGTCATCCAAAAAAAGCGTTTGATCCGGAGACGTGCCCAGGCCTTCCAGGCAGTGCTCGTAAATGGCGGGTTCAGGCTTCACGGCACGAACTTCATAAGAGAGTGTTAAGTGATCGAAGCTCGCGAGGCGTTGAGTGCGCAACTTTAACGCTTCGCCCAACTCCCGGGGCATGTTCGAGAGCATCGCAACGCGCTTACCGGCGGCACGCAGTTGATCGATCCAATCCCACATGACGGAGTCGAACTGCATCCAGCTTATGTTGTCGAAATCAATCAATTGCTCGATGGTATTTTGCGTGAACGAAGTGCCCGCGCCCGCAGCTATGGCTGCCCAGTAATCGTTTGCGGAAAGCGAGGCCTTGTCGTAATCCAGCCGGCACGACCAATACAGCTCCGAGAAAGTATTTTTGGGAATACGGGCTATTTCAGCCAGGCGCGCCTGATCGGCGTCCGTTTGGTGGCGAACCAGAACGCCGCCATAGTCGAATATGAATCCTTGATAAGAATCAACGAGCGCCATCGACCAGGTGTTCATGGCGCGAGCGGATCTCGCGAACAGCGTAGATGCGCCGCCCCTGACTCTCAAAGTAGGTGCGCATCAGCACTTCACCGATTAGCCCGGTGCTAAAGAGCATGAGGCCAGCGAACCAAAGCATGGCGCCCGCGAAAAGTAGCGGCCCGTGTTCCGCGATAATGTCCTGACCGCCTATCTTCTTCACCAGCATAGAGAGCAGGACAACGCTTCCGAGCGCGATTCCTGCCAACCCCCATTTGCCGAAAAAGTGCATGGGGCGGGTGAGATATCGCAAAAGAAAACCGATGGTCAAAATGTCGAAGAAGACTCGCAGCGTACGGCTAAGGCCATAGTGCGAAGAGCCGTTCGGGCGCTCAATATTGCGGATCGGCACCTCGATCACGCGGGCGCCGTAGAAACTGGCAAGCGCGGGAATGAAGCGGTGCAGCTCGCCATAGAGGTTCACATCTTTCAAAACCTCTGCGCGATAAGCCTTAAAAGTGGTGCCAAAATCGTGTAGATCGACACCCGAGGTGCGCTTCATCATCCAGTTCGCTACCATCGATGGAATTTTGCGAGTCACGGCATTATCCATGCGATTCTTTCGCCATCCGCTGGCGATGTCGTACCCCTCGTCTATCTTTTCGAGCAAGAGAGGGATATCTTCGGGGTCGTGCTGCAAATCGCCATCCAAGGAGACGATTACATCGCCGCGTGCTTCATCAAACCCGGCGGCGAGTGCAGCCGTTTGACCAAAATTGCGCCGAAGCCGGACCACTCTCAGACGGCTATCCGTCTCCGCCAGATTCGCAAGCAGATCGAAGCTGCGGTCCGTCGAGGCGTCATCGACGAAGATAATTTCGTAAGGTTTGCGCAGGTTTTCGAGAACTGCAGTAAGCCGATCGTAAAGCGGCAAGATTGCCGGTTCCTCATTATGAATGGGAATAACGATCGAGAGCATGATAGTAATACCTCTTCAGTTTAGCGGAGGCATAGGTAAAGCACCGATATTCGCATGACCGGAACTGTACATGCCTTGCTCATCCAATGGCTTACTGCCGTGGCCGCGGTGTTCTTTATTGTAGATCCGATTGCTGCCACCCCAGCCTTCCTGGGGATGACCGCTGGATATGCGCCGCAGCGGCGAAAGCAGATGGCGCAGCGTGCTGCTCTTACCTGCCTGGTCATACTCGGAGTGTTTGCCACGGTCGGGAAATATCTGTTCCGGGTGTTTGGCATCACGCTGCCGGCCTTCAAACTTGCCGGAGGATTGCTCTTGCTTCTGGTTGCTCTGGACATGCTGCAAGCCCGCCGATCGCGGACCCGGGAAACGCCCGAGGAACAGAGCGATGCCTGCGCTACGGAAGACGTGGGTATCATTCCGATGGGCATTCCGATGCTGGCCGGTCCCGGTTCGATCTCGACCGTGATGGTGCTTGTCGGGCAAGCGCCTTCGTGGCGCGATGCCATTCCCGTGTTGGCAGGAATCGTGATCACGTCGGC
>JAFASD010000370.1 GCA_019244945.1 Acidobacteriaceae bacterium
AAGGTCGCGACCCGCGCGCTGTCGTAATGCGCGTTGACCTTTTCCACTGCTGCTGAATCGCCTGCTTTGAAGCCGGTGAACAGCTGCTTCGCTTGTCGTTTGAGCTGTTTGAGATCCGGTTGCTCGCGCATCCGGCGAGTAGCCAACGTCTGTTTCACATGAGCTCCTTTCCCTAGCGCCCGGTGTCCGCTAGCTCGGGCCGAAAAGAGTTCACTTACCAAATCGTCGAAAGTCGAGTTCAGGCGGGACGTAGTCCCTTTCCGCGGACACGGAGGCGCCCTGAGCACGCCGCAACCAAGATAACATTCGGCTCGGAGGCCACACAGCATGCTCGGATGACGAGTTCAATGCGCATGCGATTCTACGTGGTTCCGCTCCCGATGCTAAACACCGGAAGTTTGGAACTTCGCGCCACTTGCCTGCGTAACCAGCTTTTATGGAATCGCTGCTGGCTGATGTTCGGCAATCGTGGCGCATGATTCGGAAAAATCGGGCTTTTACCGGTATTGCCGTAGCCGCGCTCGCCCTTGGTATTGGCGCGAATACTGGAATCTTCAGCGTTATCGATAAAGTTCTCCTCAAACCGCTGCCCTTTCCGGAGCCCGATCGCCTCATGAAGATCGGCCGAAAGTATCCGCAGGGCGTCGGTTATTCCAACTCCATTCCGAAGTACATGGTCTGGCGGCACAACAATGTTTTTTCCAACATGACGATCTATGATTTCTCGGGCCCCGGAATGAACCTTACGAGCGCCGATCGCCCGGAACAGATCAAAGGAATTCACGTTTCAGGGGATTACTTCAAGGTCTTCGGGGTCGGCCCTGCCATAGGGAGAACATTCACTGCATCAGAAGATTCGCCCAATGGACCGAAAGTGGCGCTCATCAGCGACAACCTTTGGCACTCTCATTTCGGCGCTGATCCGAACATTCTGCAGCGAAGCATTTCTCTGAATGGCGATTCCTATTCGGTTTTGGGTGTTTTGCCGGCCAGATTCACGCCAGACCCTCCCGCCGACGTCTGGATTCCATTGCAGGCCGACCCGAGCAGCACCAATCAAGGGCATTACCTGATGGTCGCGGCGCGATTGAAACCGGGCGTGAGCATCGAGCAAGCTCGGGCCGAAATGAAATTGCGCGGGGAAGAGTTTCGCCGACTATATCCAAACTGGATGGATAAAGCGGAAAGTGTCGCGGTGGTACCCATGCTCGAAGCCACGGTGGGCGACGTGAAGACAGCGTTGTTCGTCTTGCTCGCAGCAGTCGCATTCGTTTTACTCATTGCGTGCGCGAACGTCGCGAATCTGCTGCTCGCGCGTGCTGCAACCCGTGAAAAAGAGCTTGCGATCCGAGCCGCTCTAGGAGCGAGCCGCCGGCGTGTCGTTCAACAACTATTGACTGAAAGCGTCATTCTCGCGGGCCTCGGTGGCGTGCTCGGATTCCTACTCGGCATGTGGGGCGTGCGGACACTGTTGCTATTTGTGCCGGGCAATATCCCGCGACTGACAGATTTGGACCACGCGCAAACCGTGTTCTCGGTTTTGGATTGGCGCATGGCAGGGTTCACACTTGCCGTTTCCTTTCTGACGGGAATCATTTTTGGGCTGTTCCCCGCTTTGCAAATCTCAAACCCCGATGTGGCCGGCACGCTGAAAGAAGGGAGCGGACGTTCCACCACGGGGCGCACGCAGAATCGCGTCCGAAAGCTGCTCGTTGCGGGTGAAATGGCTCTTGCAGTTGTTCTACTTGCCTCCGCCGCTCTCATGATTCGGACCTTTGTCGGATTAAGCACGGTTAGGCCCGGCATCGATCCTCACCACGTTCTGACTCTACAAACTTCGCTGGCGGGCGGAAACTACTCGACGACCCAAAGGGTAGATACCTTCGCCGTCCAGGTGATTCGGCGTGTTGAAAGCTTGCCCGGTGTGGAGGCGGCCGCCGTAACTCTGGTACTCCCGACCGATAGTGAAATTGATATCCCCTTCAACATTGCCGGCAAACCGCCCAAAGCCGGCCAGCAATTCAATGGCGATGAACAATGGCGTTTCGTATCGCCGCATTATTTTGCAGTGTTCAAGATTCCGCTCTTGCGCGGCCGCTTGCTCAACGAAAGGGACGTAAACAACTCGGCCAAGGTGGTTCTGATCAATCAGGCGATGGCGAAGAAGTACTGGCCGAAAGATGATCCCATTGGGCAAGTGATCACGATCGGTAAAGGGCTCGGCCCACAGTTCAATGACGCTCCTCGCGAGATCGTGGGAATCGTCGGAGATGTTCGGGAAACCGGCCTCGCCGATACTAATGTCGGCGTCATGTATATCCCCCAGAGCCAGGTGCCCGACACTCTCACGCAACTCGCAAACAGCGTCATCCCGCTTTCCTGGTGCTTCCGCTCAGCGATGAACCCGAACTCGCTCCGCCCCGCGATTCAGCGGGAATTCCAGGCTGTCGATGGCCAGATGCCGATCTCAAAAGTCCGCACCATGGAGCAGGTAATGGCTGACAACGTTTCACGCCAGAACTTCAACATGTTGTTGCTGAGCATTTTCGCGGGAATCGCTCTGGTGTTAGCGGCCATCGGCCTTTATGGGCTCATGTCCTACTCGGTCGAGCAACAGACGCAAGAGCTTGGGATTCGGATGGCGCTCGGCGCCGGCAAGCCGGAAGTGCTCAAGCTTGTGCTCAAACAGGGCATGACACCTGCGTGTATCGGCGTCGTCGCGGGGCTTGCGATTGCCTATGGCCTCACACGCCTACTCGCCGGTTTGCTCTACGGCGTGAAAGCAAGCGATCCCCTCACGTTCGCGGTGGTTGCTTTTGGCCTAACCGCGGTCGCCTTGCTGGCTACTTATGTTCCAGCACTGCGAGCCGTGAAAGTGGATCCTGTGGTAGCACTTCGCCAGGAGTGATCAGCCGATACTCGCATCACACCTTAGTGAAACCGATGTTGATCCGAGTGCCACGGCGGTAGCACCACCTGGGGCGCTTGCATCAATCCGCCGTTTTGCCCAAATTGATTCGCGATAGTTGGTTTGCTAAGGTCGTCGTCATGTCTGAGGGTTCTACCCAGCAGATACGCGAATTGCTCGACTCGCTTTATCGCCTGGATTCGCGGCGAATCCTGGCAACTCTGATCCGCTTGCTCGGTGATTTCGATCTTGCCGAGGAGGCGATGCACGAAGCCTTTGCGGCTGCGCTGAGCCTATGGCCGAAGAGTGGAGTGCCCGACAACCCGCGACCATGGTTGATTTCGACGGCCCGATTCAAAGCCATTGATACTCTGCGTCGACGGGCAAGATTTGATGCCTCTCAAGACGAGCTCTTGCGATATCTCGAAGCGCAACGGAGTTCAGCGGAAAGGTCCGATGAAGAGGATAGCCTCGAGGATGATCGGCTGCGCCTGATTTTTACGTGCTGTCATCCATCTCTGGCGCCGGAAGCGCGCGTTGCGCTCACCTTGCGTGAGGTGTGCGGGCTGACGACCGAGGAGATAGCAAAGGCCTTCCTCATCACTCCGCGTACGCTGGCCCAGCGAATTGTGCGCGCCAAAGCAAAGATTCGAGAGGCATCGATTCCCTACGAAGTGCCGGCGCCCCGGGAATTGCCGGAGCGACTGGAAGCGGTGCTTCAGGTCATTTATCTCGTCTTTAACGAGGGTTACTCGGCTGCGGCGGGAGCGGAGGTAACGCGAGCCGAGATAACCGGCGAGGCCATTCGCTTGGGTCGGCTGCTCGCCGAACTCCAGCCGGAGCCGGAAGTCATTGGGCTGCTTGCCCTGATGTTGCTACAGGAATCCCGCCGCGCCGCAAGAACCTCTCCGGCCGGGGAGCTGATTTTGCTGGAGAACCAGGATCGTTCGCTCTGGAACCGGGAGCAGATCGCGGAGGGAGTGGCATTGCTAGAGAAAGCGCTGAAGTCACGCCGCTTTGGATCTTACACACTCCAGGCTGCGATTGCGGCCGTTCATGCCGAGGCGGAATCGGCAGCTGTGACCGACTGGCGCCAGATTGTTGCGCTTTACAACCACTTGGTACGAATTCAGCCTTCCCCCGTTGTCCATCTCAATCGCGCCGTGGCCATTGCCATGCGCGATGGTCCAGAGGTCGGTCTGACGCATATCGACGCGGTGCTGGAGCATGGCGAACTTTCGAATTACTACCTGGCGCATTCAGCCCGTGCTGATATGTGCCGCAGGCTCGGTAGGAACGCTGAAGCCCGGTCCTCTTATGAGAGAGCCCTGGCGCTGACCCAACAGGAACCGGAGCGGCAATTCCTGCAAGAGCGGATTCGGCACCTGAAATAAAAATCGAGAAGCTGTCGATTTTCGGTCCGGCGAACGACTATAGGACAAAAGAACGATGAGCTACGGTTCCTGAGTGAACAGGAAACGAGTCATCGGAAACAAACCACCGAAACCAAGGAGAAAAAAGTCATGCCACAGTATCTGATTTGTAACTACCTCCCCGACGACTTCGACCCG
>JAFASD010000372.1 GCA_019244945.1 Acidobacteriaceae bacterium
GTGGGGCGCAATCCACTCGTATCGCGCGCTGAAAGGCGATCCGAAGGCAAGCAGCCTGAACTTCCTGGTGATGGGCCCTTGGTTTCACTCGCAGATCAATCGCCAGGGACGCGCAATGGGTCCGTTCCTTTGGGCAACGGACACAGCGAATCAATGGCGCCGCGAGTTGATGATGCCCTTCGTCAATCAATATCTGAAGACCGACGCGCCGAAAGTCGACACACCTCCGGTATGGGTATATGACACCGGCGCCGACCGCTGGGACCGCCTCAACGATCTCCCCACCAGTTGCGAGTCAGGCTGCAGCGTTCCTTCGAAACCACTCTATTTTGGCCCCGGCGGCAAGCTGTCCTTCAGCCCCCCTGCAAATAACGAAAAGGGCGAACGCTACACGGAGTTTGTTTCCGATCCCGCCAAACCTGTGCCATATCGGCCGCGACCCATCTTGGACAAGGACGGGAGTGGCTGGCGGACGTGGCTGGTGACGGATCAGCGTTTTGTGGATGGCCGCCCAGACGTGCTGACTTTCGTGAGCGACCCGCTCTCCGCGCCCATGAAGTTGTCGGGCGAGCCGTTCGTACACCTGATCGCTTCCACGACCGGCACCGACTCGGACTGGGTTGTAAAGCTGATCGACGTGTACCCAAATCGCGAGCTCGGCGCGATCGATGTTACCGGCGCGTTCCCCGGTCTCATCGCACAACCTTGGGACATGAACGGCTACGAACTGCCCATAGCCACTGATATCTTTCGCGGCCGCTACCGCACAAGCTTTGAGCGCCCGTCTCCCATAGAGCCCGGGAAGCCGCTCGAGTACAAATTCGGGCTCCCGATGATCGACCGCACCATTCCCGCGGGGCACCGAATCATGGTTCAGGTGCAGTCCACGCTGTTTCCGCTCTACGACCGCAATCCGCAGAAATTTGTGCCGAACATCTTTGACGCCAAACCCACGGACTACGAGAAAGCTACGCAGCGGATCTGGCATACGAGCGGCGACGCGAGCTTTATCAGCCTACCGATCGTGTCGGGTGGGGATACGCAGTGAGCCTGTCTGGAGGTTCTAAGTCAGATGGGAAACGGGAAGTCCGCGCTTCGACGAAGCGCCAGGCATGTTCGCGTTCATCTCATCTGATGGCCATAAAATGGCTGCAAGCGATGGTACAGATATTCCGGAGAGGCGGTACCGGCGATGGGCCAGATCACTAGGGGTAGTCATAAATGTGCTGCTAATTGTGACTATAGGCGCCACCAACGCGACCGCGAATCGAGTGCCGCACTACACTCGCCTCTTCGAGTGGCTCCTTTTAGCATTGCCGATCGTGACCACACTGCTCTTGAGCATTAGCAGGTTTTCTCGATGAAGTCGCAATTGCCCTGACGGTACTGTTCTGTCCTGCTTTGCGACAGTTGCTCCGCAAGGCGGGCAACGGAGAGCCGGAGATGGTGCGTGATCGGGCGATCTTGCCGGTGAAGTATATGCGATGGTTAGGTCGTTTGGGAACGTAAGCGCGTTTAGCATCACCTCGTCCTGATCTAGTTTCCGGATTGCCCGTCATTCAATCTCAATCAACTTCCACCGCGAGAGTTGTCGGCCAGAAACGTAGGGGAGTGATATACAATCGGCTGATGTCACTAGCACTAGGACCAACCGTCGTATTGCGGGCACATGCAAGGCGCGGAAAACCGCTCAAGATCTTCAGCGATTCTATCTATGTCAAGCTTGGGGTCGAAGACACGGGCGGACGATATTCGCTCCTCGAAGATGTGACGCCTGCGGGGGCAGGAACACCTTTGCATGTGCACCATAGAGAAGACGAGGGATTCTACATCCTGGAGGGAGACTATCTTTTTGAAGCTTCGGGCAAACGATTTGAGGCTCGCATGGGTGATTTCGTGTTCGTGCCCAAAGATACGCCGCACCGTTTCCTCAATATTGGACAAAGCACAGGAACAATGTTGCTGACCTTGGAACCGGGTGGCTTAGAAATCTTCTTTGAGGAATTGGCGGCACTCAACGGACCTCCGGACCCCGCGATGCTCACGCCCGTCTTTGAAAAATATGGATTGGAGTTGCTCGGGCCTCCCTTGAGTATTTAGTGGCAGATCGTTGCCCCTAAGCCTGGCGGTTAGCGGGCGAAGACCACTCATGGGATATAGTGTCCGAGCAGTCGGCCATCTGGACATTAACTCCGAATCGCCCGTAAACCGACAAGACCGTCGATCATCCGTGCGGAAAGGCTAATTTTCTTTCAGCTTCCCTCACCTTGTCGCGACGGCTTGCGAGACACAAGCCACGCGATACAGACAACAAGTCCGATAAACAGCCAGCACGCAAA
>JAFASD010000407.1 GCA_019244945.1 Acidobacteriaceae bacterium
AATCTTGTACCCGGCAACTACCTGGTTTCCGCTTCTGCTACGGGTTTTAAGACCGTTCTGCGATCCGACATCATCGTGGACGTTGGCTCCGAAGTCGTTGTTGACCTCGAGCTGCCTGTTGGCCAGATCAACGAAAAGGTGACGGTCACGGGTCAAGCGCCGGACATTCAGCAGAGCAGCTCGAGTCTCGATTACACGGTGAACTCCACGACTGTACGCGAATTACCCCTCAACGGCCGCGATTGGACGCAATTATCTTTGTTGCAACCTGGCGTTAGTGCAACCGACCAGAGCAATTTGGCAGTTAACAATCAGCGGGCAAACCGAGGCCTGGGTACACAGTTGAGCATCGGTGGAAATCGCCCCCAACAGAACAACTACCGGCTTGATGGCGTCAGCATCAACGATTATTCGAACGGGGGACCGGGAAGCATTTTGGGTGTCGTGTTGGGCGTGGAGGCCGTCCAGGAGTTCTCGGTGGTCACAGACAATGCACCTGCCAGTTACGGCAAAACCGGTGGCGGTGTCATCAACGCCGTAACGAGATCGGGTACGGATCAATTGCATGGGTCTGTGTACTGGTTCTTAAGGAACAGCGATCTGGATGCCCGAAATTTCTTCGATCCTTCAACCATCCCGCCTTTCCGGCGCAACCAGTTTGGAGCGGACGCAGGCGGTCCCATTGTGAAGAACCGCACCTTCTTCTTTGCAGATTACGAAGGCATACGCCAGTCTCTGGGTACAACCCAAGTGGACACGGTGCCATCTCCCAACGCGCGTAATGGAATCCTCGCGAATGGAACCACGGTTGCTGTCAATCCCAGAGTCGTTCCGTATCTTGCTCTTTATCCGTTGCCAAACGCGGGTATCACTGGTGATTTCGGTGTCTTTGACCTGCCGACCACGACGATTACGCGCGAGAATTTCGTGACCGGCCGCTTGGATCACAGAATCTCCGACAAAGACAGCCTGTTTTCTACCTATATGTGGGACGACGGTCACCTGACTTCGCCGGACGCTTTCAATAACGTGTTACTGGGAACTTTGTCAAATCGGCAGGCGGCGGTTCTCGAGGAGACGCATATCTTCGGTCCCTCGTTCCTGAACACCTTTCGTCTAGGCTACAGCCGTGTTGCATCCGAAGCGCCGAAGAGTATCAGTGCAATCAACTCTGCTGCAGCGGATATGTCGCTGGGGTTCGTCCCCAACGCTCCTGTTGGACTTATCAATGTAACTGGCTTGACTAATTTCCCCGGTGGATTTGGAGCGGTGGGTGAATACGACTTCCACTATAACTCCTATCAGCTCTACGACGACCTCTCGTTGACCAAAGCCCGGCATGCGATGACATTCGGCGTAGCGCTCGAAAACATCCGTGACAACCAATTGGGAAAATCGAATCCAATCGGCCAGTTTATATTCGGCTCTCTTTCCGCATTTCTCGCCGGAAATTCAACCACGTTCAACGCGCCTGTAGGCAGCGGAATCACCCCGCGCGACATGCGACAGCTCATCACCGGCGTGTATTTCATGGACGACTGGCGGATTGCCAACAATCTGACCGTGAACTTGGGGGTGCGGTATGAGGCTGCGACCGTGCCGAGCGAGGCAACCGGAAAATTGAGCCATTTACCTTCCTTGACAGCAACCGCCCCGCTGCTTGGGTCGCCTTATTTCGCGAATAACACGAAGCTGGATTTTGAGCCGCGGGTCGGATTCGCGTGGGATCCGTTCAAGAACAACAAGACTTCGGTTCGCGGTGCATTCGGAATCTTCGACAATCTTCCCCTACCGTATCTGTTCGAACTGTCCTCAATCCTCTCCGCGCCTTACTTCGAGAACGGCACTATCAACAATCCCGGCGTTGCTGCGTTTCCAAACGGCGCTTACTCTCTACTTACGCCTGCAACGTTCCGGTACGCCTACATTCAGCCGAACCCGCCGCGAAGTTACATCATGCAATGGAACTTCAACATCCAGCGGCAGCTTGCGGAGAACACAGTGGTGATGGTGGATTACACGGGCTCGCGCGGAGTTCACCTTCCGTATTTCATCAACGACTTTAATGGCGTGCTGCCAACCCCGACACCTGCCGGATACCTGTGGCCCAGCAAGGTGGGAACGAAACTGAATCCCGCTGTGGGTCAGATTTCCGGCACTCTTTGGGATTCCGATTCGGAGTACGAGGCGTTCCAGGCACAACTGAATCGAAGGTTTTCGAAAGGGCTGCAGGGCACGGTTTCCTACACGTTTTCGCGGGCAATCGATTCAGGTTCCAGCTCGCTGGCAAGTGACACTTTCACCAATTCGGCGCAGCGGCTTTGGTACGACCCAAGTGAAGGTCGCGGATTATCCGATTTCGACATCCGGCATCTGCTTTCCGTGAACTTCATCTACGAATTGCCTGGAATGACCGGCGGTGCTACCGCACTGCACTGGATCACAAACGGATGGCAACTTGGCGGATTGCTCCGCGCGAGTTCAGGGACTCCCTTTACGCCCCAAATCGGCGGAGATCCTCTGGGCATGTCCAACGCTTCCACGTTCGACCGCCCCGATGTGGTCGATAGCTCAAGCTGTGCGGGCTCGCTGGTCAATCCCGGCAATCCGCGGCACTATATCAACACGCAGTGTTTCGTAGTTCCCAGTCCCATCACGCTTCTCGGAAACGCAGGCCGCAACATTCTGATAGGACCGGGCCTGCTGGATCTAGATACTTCTTTGTTCAAGAATTTTCAGATCCAGGAATGGCTGCGTGCCCAGTTTCGCGCTGAATTTTTCAACGTCCTCAACCATCCGAACTTCGCGCCTCCTACTTCCAACAATAGTCTGTTCGGAGCGAACGGCGCACCCGTTGCGACCGCCGGCCTGATTACGTCGACGTTGACGTCATCACGGCAGATACAGTTTGGGCTGAAATTGATCTGGTAACGAGTTGTAGGGGCTCGCTGCAGATCCGGGTTGACGAGCCCAGAAGTTTTTCCTAGCTTGAGGAGACGGGGATGCTTGCTGTCCATTACGTGGCTAACTTATAGCCGAATCGAGCGAGAGGCAAGCGTCGAATTCTTTGGCCCGTTGCTTGGAAAATGGCGTTCGTTAAGGCTGGGGCAACCGGTGGATACGGAATTTCTCCTATGCCCGTGGGTTCTTCATCGCTCTCCATGATCATAATCTCAACCTGGGGAGTTTCTTTGTTTCTGATCCAACGGTAGCTGTCGAAATTTAGTTGCTTCGCCCGGCCGTTTTCAAGAATGACCTCGCCGAACATTGCCGCACTCAGGGCGTCGATCGTGCCTCCTTGTGCCTGTGCGTCAACGCCCGATCGATTCACAACGATTCCACAATCGATTACTGCAATTACTCTTCGGAAACGAATTTCCAGATTTACATTGACTTCTACTTCGATAACGTGGGCCGCGCATGATCCATTCGTATAGTGGGCCGCAATTCCACGCCCGCAGCGAGGAGGCAACGCTTGGTTCCAATCTGAAATTTCGGCTGCTCTCATGATCACGGCTTTCAGTCGATCCGGATTGTAAATGGAAGATCGATAGGGCCCTTTATACGGGAAGTCGGACTTAGTGCCTAATAAGCGCATGCGGAGCTTGACAGGATCGATGCCACTCGCATGCGCCAGCTCATCCAACACGCTATTCACTACAAACGCATTCGCATGGTTGCCAGGAGCACGGAGCGATCCTGTCTCGACCGGAAGCTTGGGGTTAGACACTTCCAGGAGGTAGTTCGCGATCAGGCAGGGGACCAGATCGTCGTTTAGATCGGCTCGCAGATCACTGCTGCGGGGTGCGATTAAGCCTGCAGCACCCGTCGATGTGGGATACATCGAATCCGCGAGTGAACAGATGCGATGGCGCCATGCAACCACTTCCCCGTCGCCGCTCATACCGGCGCGAATGTGATGATATGCGGCGGGTCGATAAAAATCGTGTTCGAGATCGTCTTCGCGCGTCCAAATCACCTGAACGGGATCGCCAATCGCTTTGGAAATGTATGCCGCTTCGGCGGCATAGTCCGACGCGAGGCGTCTACCAAAACTGCCTCCGATGCGGGTCGGGTGAATCGCGATCGCCTCTTTGGGCAGACCGATCGCGCGCGCGACATTTGTGCAAGCGCTGTCGGGCATCTGAATTGGACCCCAAACATCGCAGCGCCCAGTGGACACATGCGCCGTGCAATTCATTGGCTCCATCGGCACGTGTGCCACGAGAGGCAACTCGTACTCCGCATCGACATTGTGCGACGCTTGCTGCAACGCGGCCTCCACGTCTCCCGCATGACGGAGGCAAGTTCCAGGCTCGAGTGCGGATTTTCGAAGTCTCGCCGAGATGTCTTCGCTCCTCAGCGCGCCTTCCGGCGCTTTGTCCCAGACGACATGCAAGGCATTTCGGGCTTTTATGGCGGTCCAGGTACAGTCTGCGACTACCGCCACGCCGCTGCGCAACCAAGTGCAGCGTTCGAGGCCATCAATTCGGATTACGTTGTGAACGCCGCGAAACGCTCGCGCTTGCCGGTCGTCATAGGAAACCAACCTGGCACCCGAGGGACATCGAGCGATGGCTGCATACCGCATATTCGGGCGAGAAACATCCATGCCAAAAAGCGGCCGCCCCATTACGATGTCGAGATTGTCGACGCCGCTTACCGGTTTGCCGAGCAAGCGATTACTCGTGGCAGGCTTTAGCGGAATCGCGTCGCCAGGTAAAGAAATGCGCGAAGCCGCGAGCGCGAGACTGCCATACGTTGCGCAGCGGTTGGTACTTGGATGTGAGACAACGCTGGCACGCGCTACGCATTCGCTTGCAGGCACCTGCCAGGCCTTCGCCGCCGCAC
>JAFASD010000430.1 GCA_019244945.1 Acidobacteriaceae bacterium
CGGCCTACCGGCTCAGAAAATTTGTGCGGTGCCATAGGACAGCCATGGTGGCAACCTGTGTAGCGTTGTTCGTAACAATCGGCTCACTGGTCTATTACTCCTGGCAGTCTCGTAGGGCGGATGCCCGCGTCAAGCAATTTCAAACACTGGCGAATTCCACTATCTCCGATATGACCGAAAAGCTTCAAAACTCTTCGGCCTCGGTCGAAACGCGGGCGGCGCTCTTTCAGAGCATACTCAAGTATTTGGAACAAATGCGGCAAACTTCCGGCAATGATCCTCGTCTGTTGCTCGAGCTTTCAAAAGCTTATAGCCGCGTTGGTGATCTCCAGGGGTCACCGACCGTGGCGGCAAACCTGGGCAAGCCGGATGCCGCTAAAGACAGCTACAAAATGGCTGCAGCCCTTGCTCTGGAATCCCACCGGCGGCTGCGCGACGACGAGAGTACGAGAGCAGCGATCGATGCCTATTATAAGCTCGGTGAAATCCATTCCACCTTGGGCAACTCACCGGATGCGAGTGACAGTTACCGGCACGCGCTTTTGCTCGCCACCGATTTCTCGCGGCAGAAACCCAACGATCCCGAGCGTAAACGCCTTCTTGTCATGAATTATTCCGGGTTGGGATTTGTCGAGTTCGAGGATCTGCAGACCGACGTAGCCGTCAAGAACTTCCGCTCCGCGCTCGAAACCTTCGGCGACAACGCTACGGGCGATTTGGATCACGACAGGACCATTCTCCGGCTTCATTGGCTCTTGGGTCTTGCGCTGAACGAACTCGGATCTCAGACAGACGCTGCTGCGAATCTCCGCACGTCCATATCTATCGCTCAAAACCTTGCAAAAAAAATATCCGTCCGACCCGCGGGCCAAACGAAGCGTTTTTGTGCTTTACTACGCAATCGTAGGACCTCTCGCAGGATCCGAGATGCTCAATCTGGGGGACTCCAAACAGGCCCAGATGTACGCTCGCAACGCATTTGCAATCGCGAAAGCACTGGCGGCTAGCGATGCATCGAATGTACAAGCTCGGGACGATCTAATCGAGGCCTGGGCCACGCTGGGCGACTCGTTCCGTTCGACGCAGCCGGCAACAGCGAGCCAGTGCTATCGGAAAGCTATCGCTCTCACCCGAAAGATGGCAGACCGGGACGAGGCTCGAAGCTGGCTCAGCCAGCTTGACCTGAATCTGGCGGCTGTACTGCCCGGAAAACAGCACTTAGCCGAGCGCCTTAACTTACTGCAAGAAGCCAATAAAATCCGGCAGGAGCTGACCAGCTTAACCGGACCGACATATCGGTTGCTGCTCGTGCAGTGCTATTGCACACTGAGCGATGCGGAAAGTGAAGCTGGCAACCTGGCTCGCGCGAAGCAGTCTGCAAATTCGGCGTTGCCGTTTTTTTCCGAATTCAAAACTACATCGCCCAGCCTCTCGGTGGTGCGCGGTGTTGGCCTCTGTTATGAATCAATGGGTAACCTCGAGAGGCGCATCGCTACGGATGGCTCATTATCTTTGTCCCAGAGACATGCCGCTCAGACGGAATCGCAGGAATGGTATAGAAAGAGCCTCGACGCGTGGTCCGAGTGGAACAAACGTGGTGCGGCTACGCCGGAAAGCGAGCTCGAGCGCCGTAAAGTGGAAGATCTGCTCAGCTCTGTTTCCACCTACCGGTCTGATCGAAATGCCCGGCAGGCTGCGCATAAGGAATAGGAGGTCATTTGCCGGAATCACCGAAGATTCGGTTGTTCAGTGCAGCAGAGTTAGCAGAGGAACAAAGGCGGGGAGCGCTCATCTTGGATACGCGCCCTGCGGAACAATTCGCCTCGCTGCACATTCGAGGATCCATCCAGATCAGTTTGATGGGGCACTTCGCCGCTTGGGCAGCCATCTTGATTAATCCGGGTCAGAAGCTCGTTCTGATCGCCGAGGATGAGAAACATGCTCACGAGGCGCAGAACCGGTTAGCTCGAGTAGGCGTTCAGCTAATACTCGGGTATTCGCTCCCAGACGAGCAAGCGTGGCGCAAGGAAGGCTTCGATTTAACCAGCATACCCACTCACCGCGTCGCAACTGTCGCGCCCATTTTGCAGAGCGAGCCGCGTCTGCAGTTTATCGACGTTCGTAGCCGTGCGGAGTGGTTAAGAGGACATCTGCCCGGTGCTATCTCGCTCCCGTTGCTCGATCTGGATGCCGCGGGAGCGCGCCTCCCTCCATCCAGGCAGAACCTGGTTTACTGCCACGAAGGATATCGCGCGACGACCGCTGCCAGCATTCTGCTTCGAGAGAACGCAGGCGAAGTGGGCATTCTCCTCGATGGCATCGAAGGATGGTGCGCGTCGGGCCTGCCTCTAGAGAATTCGTAGGCACACCGACAACAGTGCGCCAATGATGCATTCGACACCTCAGCCGAGTTTAGGGCGTATGGCCTGGCGATTCTGTCGCGCTTGCAGCGGACGCTTGCAATGCATTCCACTCCTCATCCGACTCCAACGAGACCGCACCGTGCTGCAATCCCCACTGAGCGAATCCAGGCGGCAATGACTTCGCCCCGAAAATGTTTGCGAGTTTCAGGGAACTTATAGCCCACCATCTGACGCCCGCTAAGTTTGCGTTCCGTAGGTCGGCCCGATCGAGACGTGATCCACTCAGATCGGCGCCGGACAGATCCGCTCCCGATAAGTCTGCGTCTGCAAAGCTCGTATGTTGCAGATTCGCTATATGGAGCATAGTTCCTCGTAAGTTGGCTGTATTGAACGTTGCGTATGCCAGCTTCGCGCCCACGAATGAACCGTCACGCAAATCTGCCGAGCCGAAATTCGAGCACGTCAGGTCGGCATGATTCAAACGGACAGCCTGCAAAAACGCATCGCTCAGGTCAATGCCAACTAACGGAACACCATCGGCATTCAATTCCTGAAGAGCCTCAATCCTGCCTCCGCTGCCGCCTTTCCCTCGAGCTGTGTTGATGACCTGCCACGCCTGATAGTGTTTCTGCTTGATCCGGTCCCCCAATTCGGCGGAGTAGAAAACGACTCCGATGATGATAGAAAAAGTCCCGAGATACTCGAGCAGCACCCATTTGCTCAAAAAGTGAGCCGTCCATGTGAGAAACCAGTTCACGCCATAGAACGGTTTCAACCATTTTGACTTCGGACGGCTCGCGTAGACGCGCCAAGGCTCAGGAGGCTGGCGCTCATGATGGATAACCACAGCAGTGATCTCCGTGTATCTCCGAACTCAGTGTTGCGGCCTCGGTAATCACCTGAAACCCGGCCATACGTTATCACTTCAAAACCGGCCAACGGAGGGAGCCGATCCAGGACAAGAGTAGTTATA
>JAFASD010000137.1 GCA_019244945.1 Acidobacteriaceae bacterium
AGCTTTTTTAGGTTCAGTGGACTAGTAGGAGTGTGTTTTCGCACGCTTTGGGTCAGATTGGCCCGGTGTCTTGCCCGATAAGAACCGCTCGCGACTCCCACAGTAACAGCAAGAGGATTCGTCATGCCAAAACGTACATTTCAGCCGAATAATCGGCACCGCGCGAAAACTCACGGATTTCGGACGCGTATGAAGACCGCCGACGGCCGGGCGGTACTGGCGCGCCGTCGCGCTAAGGGCCGCCATAAGCTGAGCGTCAGCGATGAACCCGCGATACGCGGCGCCAAGTAGTCGCTGCGGATTCGATTGGGTCCGCTGTCCTTTCCTAAATCAAGGCGGATCACCCGGTCGTCGGAATTCCGCAGTGTCTATCAGTCTGGTGTTCGTGTGACCAGCCGTTACTTTGCTGCATTTTGCTTGCCCCTGGAAGGCGAAGGATTGCCTTCACGGTTTGGCTTCACGGTTCCGCGCGCCCTGGGCAAAGCAGTACTCCGGAACCGGATCAAGCGCCGTATGCGGGAAGCGGTTCGTAACCAGATAAATACCGCGCCGGGTAATTGGGCAATTGTGTTCAACCCGAGGCGAAGTGTTTTGGAAGCGCCTTTTGAGGACCTGCGCCGCGAAGTCGGACGCATTCTCGAGCGATGCAAGCTATCCTGATCGGTCTGCTCAAGGCTTATAAATGGTTAGTTTCGCCGCTTTTACCCTCTGCCTGTCGCTTTTACCCGACGTGCTCTGAATACATGAGGGAAGCGATTGAAAAACATGGCGCGATCAAGGGTTTCTGGATGGGCCTGAAGCGGCTCGGCCGCTGTCACCCGTTTCATGAAGGCGGCTACGACCCGGTCCAGTGAACATAAGAATGGTTTTTATTTATGGCAAATAATACAGGCGGCGGAGTATCGGAACCGCCTTCGTTAGAAAAGCGTCTGCCGCTCGCGCTGGCGCTAATGATGCTGGTGCTGATAATTTCGCAGTACATCTTCAAGCCGGCGCCCGGGCCGAAGCCCGTCGCGCCTGTAGATAATCGGGCAGCGGCGAAGCTAGCCGAAAAGCCGGCAGCAACTCAGGCCGCCGAGACCCCGCCCCAATCAGAGATCGCACCGGGACGGATTGGAGCCACCTCCGAAGTTACGAATGAAATCGATACAACTCTCTATCACATTGTTTTCACCAATCGTGGCGCCGCAATCAAGAGCTGGGTTCTGAAACGCTACCAGGATGACGCTGGAAAACCACTTCAACTGATCAACACCTCGGCTAAGAACTTGCCGCTGCCGTTCACAATCGAAGCCACGGGCCAAAAGCTTTCGTTTGATCCAAATACAGCGCTGTATCAATCCACCCGGTCGGCCGATGGTGCAGGTATTGATTATGAGTTTTCGGATGGAAAGACGAGCATTCGCAAATCGTTCACGTTCAATAAAAATAGTTATCTCGCCGAGATCAGATCCGTAGTGCTTGAAAACAACACGCCGATACCGCACGTGCTGATGTGGCGCGGGGGGTTCGGCGATCAGAAAGTGCGCAACGCATCCGCGACCGAGCACACCGTCCGTTATGACACGGCAGCGGGAAAGCTGATCACAAAAACGATAAAGGACGCGAAGAACGGACCCGTGACAGACACCGGCAATTACACTTTCGGTGGTTTGGAAGACAACTTTTTCGCGGCTGTCGCTCTCCCCGGGGATTCGGCCCCTCTCGAGATTCGGACTTATAGCGACGAAGTGAGCCTGCCGAATGTCGAGAAGCCGGTACTGTATGTGGGCGACGGCATATCTACCGGTGCCCAAAACAATTTCTCGCTTTTCGTTGGGCCGAAAGACATAGATATCCTGCGGCAGGTGAATCCTAAGCTTGGACAAATTGTGGATTGGGGCTTTTTTGGCGTTATCGCCAAGCCGTTATTCCTCTGGCTTAATTGGGTACACGATCACTGGACCAGTAACTACGGCTGGGCGATCATTCTCGTCACCTTAATTATCAATTTGGCGCTGTTCCCGTTCCGCCTGACCAGCCTGAAATCGGCGAGGAAGATGCAGAAACTACAGCCCCAGATACAGGCGATCAACGCCAAATACAAGAACATCAGCATCCGCGATCCTCGCAAGGCCGAGCAGAACCAGGAAGTGATGGCGCTCTATAAAACAGAAGGCGTGAATCCGGTAGGCGGTTGTTTGCCGATGTTGGTGCAACTGCCGTTCTTCTACGCGTTCTATCGGGTTCTCAGCATTGCTATTGAATTGCGTCATGCGCCTTGGCTCTGGGTACCCGATCTCTCTTCAGCTGAATCGCTGCCGATTCATCTTCTTCCGATTGTTTTGATCGCGACGCAATTCTTTCAACAAAAGCTGACGCCTGCCGCGGGCGTTGACCCGAACCAGCAGAAAATGATGATGTTTATGCCGCTGTTCTTCGGATTCATGTTCTACTACGCCTCCGCCGGACTTGTACTATATTGGTTGACCGGCAATGTGGTAGGCATCGCACAGCAGCTCGTGATTAACAGATTCATGCCCGCCCCGCCCGCGCCTCCACCTGCTCCCACCAAAGCTCCGGTGAAGAGAACTGTGAAGAAATAACCCGCATGAAATATAGCGCAGAATCGCTGCAGCCGAAGCTGGATCAATTTCTCAAGCCTCTTCTCGAACACGCCGATTTTGAGCTTGCCTATGAGTTGCGCGCTGCCGAGAATCCTCACCCGGAAGTGGAAAATCCGGAAGTTACGGTTTGTTTCTCAGGTTCGGATGTGGAACTGCTGTTAGCAAATCGGGCTGAGCTACTTCTTGCGCTGGAGCACCTTTCGATGGAAGCGTTGCGGCTGCCGGTGGAAGATCACTCGCTGATTTCTTTCGATGCGAACGATTACCGGCTGTTGCGAGTGGAAGAGCTGCGCATGAGCGCGCTGGCGGCTGCAGAAAAGGTTAAACGAACACGTGTGCCGTTCCATTTCAATCCGATGAGCAGCCGCGAACGCAGAGTCATTCATTTGGCTTTGCGGGAGGAAAAGGATTTGCGGAGTGAAAGCGTCGGTGTTGGGCCGGCGCGCGCGGTCGTGATCATCCCCGCCGATATGCCCACTCCTCCTGCCCCACCTATGCCGGCTCGTGGACCTCATCCTGGCGGGAGAGGAAATGGGTTCCGCCATGGAGATACGCGGCGTGGCGGGAACGGTGATCGCCACGGCCATCCGCGCAGCAGCGGTGGCCGGCCGCCTCGCGGTGGTCGTGGACGCGGACCCCGTTAATCGCGCCTCGCAATGAATCCGCGCGACACGATAGTCGCCATCTCGACTCCTTTAGGGCGCGGCGGCTTGGGCGTCGTCCGCCTCTCAGGAGATCGCAGCCGCGAAATTACCGAATCGATCCTGCATTTTCCACACGGACCGCGCTGGCTTGCTTGGACAAGTGAGCTTGCCGCGCTGGTGGATGATACCAATGCCATTGTCGATCAGGTAATCGTTTCGTTCTTTGAGAAGCCCCGTTCCTACACTGCTGAAGATGTGATTGAGATTTCGTGCCATGGCGCTCCTGTAGTGCTGCGCCTGTGCCTGGAAAGGGCTGTAAATGCCGGCGCCCGGATCGCGGAGCCAGGCGAGTTCACCCTCCGCGCCTACATGAATGGCCGCATCGACCTTCCGCAAGCCGAAGCGGTACGAGATCTGATAGAAGCCACGACGCTGTATCAGGCGCGCGTCGCGGCGCAACAACTCGAAGGCTCAGTTTCTCGGCGCATTCGGCCGATCAAGGAACAACTGCTGGAACTAATCTCGCTTCTGGAGGCCGGGATCGATTTCGCCGAAGACGACATAAGCGTCGCGCCTCCTGAGGAGATTTTACGAAGACTCGGACCGATAAAAAGTTCGCTCGAAGAGCTGATCGCCAGTTTTGGCGCCGGTAAGCTCGTTTATCAAGGATTCACACTTGCGATCGCGGGCAGACCGAACGTCGGCAAGAGCAGCTTGTTTAACCGCCTGCTCGAGCAAGATCGCGCCATTGTGACCGAAATTCCAGGGACAACCCGGGACACCGTATCGGAAGCGACTTCGATGGAAGGCGTTCCAGTGAAGTTGGTGGATACCGCCGGCATTCGCGAAGGAAAAGATCTGGTCGAGAGTCTCGGAATCGAGCGCAGCTATCAGGCCATTGCCGACGCCGACCTCACGCTGCTGGTGCTTGATCTTTCAACCGGAGTCACGGAAGAAGACCATACGTTGCTCGAAAAGCTGCGAGACCGCAGGCCGGTGATCGTTGCCAACAAATGTGACTTGAAACCTCGGGCGACCGGGGATTGGATCAGGGTTTCGGCTCTGACCGGCGAAGGCATTTCAAATCTGCGTGAAGTGATTTTGCGACGGCTCGCGCCGGAAGGACTCGCGGCGCCTGAAAGCGGCAGCATCACGAATATTCGACACGAAGCGTTGTTACGCGAAAGCTCTGAAGCTCTGGAGAACGCGCGAAAAGCCGTTGAATTTCAAATTCCGCACGAGATGCTGCTGCTCGATTTGTATGCCGCGCTACGGCCGATTGACGCAGTGACCGGCGCGACGACTGCCGATGACATCCTGAACCGGATTTTTTCAACGTTTTGTATCGGGAAATAGGGCGCGCTAATTAATGGAAAACGCGTTATCCTTTCAATAGCTGTCGCCTATTGAAACGATCGCTTCAATCGCCTATTGTGGCAAGCCCACCGAGTCGGATTGGTCGATACGTCACGTGTCGCATTCCTCAGGAATCATATCGTGCGTACATCCCGCCGCCGTTGCCACCCAATCCTCCCGTTGATCTCTCAGGGTTAGAATCTCTGCTTGAGCGGGCGAACCAGGCGCTCGGACGCTTGGACGGTATTGCTCTCGTAATCCCCGATCCGGATCTTTTCCTGTATATGTACGTTCGCAAGGAGGCCCTGCTTTCCTCCCAGATCGAGGGAACTCAATCCTCTCTGTCCGATTTACTTCTGTTTGAGAGCGATGAAGTTCCCGGCGTGCCACTTGACGACGTTCGCGAAGTTTCCCGGTATGTGGCCGCAATGTCGCATGGGCTGCAACGTCTTCGCGAAGAGTTCCCTCTCTCTCTACGCCTCATCCGCGAAATCCACGATGTGCTCATGAGAGGCGGTCGCGGGGGATACCAAACACCCGGTGAGTTTCGAACTTCTCAGAACTGGATTGGAGGGAGTCGCCCGGGCAATGCCGTTTTCGTTCCTCCACCACCGAATCAGGAACTCGACCAATGTTTGGCAGACTTTGAGCGGTTCTTACACTCAGAAAAACCGCGGTTGCCGGTCTTGGTCAAGGCAGCTCTGATGCATGTGCAATTTGAGACAATTCACCCTTTCCTAGACGGGAACGGACGCTTGGGAAGATTACTCATCACGTTCTTGCTATGTGCCGAGGGCGTGCTCCGCGATCCGGGACTTTATCTCAGCCTGTATCTAAAGCAAAACCGGCAACGATATTATGACCTGCTTCAGCAAGTGCGATTGGAGGGGAACTGGGAGACTTGGATTGAATTTTTCTTGCGAGGCGTCGAGGAGACGGCAACTGAGGCCGTGGAGACGGCAAGACAGATTGTTGCCCTGCTCGCGTCCGACCGGAAAAGAATCGAGGCACTCGGGCGGCCTGCGACTTCAGTTCTGCTCGTGTTTCATTTACTGCATCGGAGGCCGATTCTGTCGATTTCTCACGCTTCAAAATCGCTCAATTTATCGGTTCCCACCGTTTCGAAAGCCATTAAGCATCTGGTGGACTTAGGAATTCTAAAAGAGACCACCGGCCGTCAAAAAGGTCGGCTGTTCGCGTATGAGAAGTACATTGGAATCCTTGGCCATGGAACCGAACCCCTGCGGAGGTAATCCAACCAAAGCTCAAGCCGATCCCGCCAATTGGTCCTCAATCGCAGCCGTTTGCCGGTGTACTGCATCGAGCACACCGTTGATAAACGGTAACGACTCATCATTCGAGAATTGACGGGCAAGCTCGATGGCTTCATCGATGACAATGGGCGCCGGGACCGCCTGCTGGCTTAACTCATAAATAGCCAGACGAAGAATGTTTCGATCTACGACCGCCATGCGCGCGAGGCGCCAATGCTCCGACTTCTCGGCGATTTTGCGATCGATCTGCTCTGCATTTTCAACCGTTCCGCGCGCCAGCTCTTCCATGAATTTGTCCGGCTTCGGCTTCTTCTCGCTCTCTTCGGAATACAGCGTATCGTAATAGTGCGAGATTGCGCGATCGATGGGTTCCCCGCGCATATCCCATTCGAAGAGCACTTGCAGGGCTCGTTTTCTGGATCGGTGCCGCGCCGCCATAATTAGCGGTTTTCTTTCAGTTGTTTCATGAGATTCGCGAGCTCAATCGCCGCTTCAGCCGCTTCGGAACCCTTGTTGCCGCTCTTCCCGCCGGCTCGATCCATCGCCTGTTGCAGGTCATCTGTCGTGAGGACACCAAAGGTAATGGGCACGCCCGTTTCGAGGCTTACGCGGCTTAGCCCATCGGCTGCGCCGCCGGCCACATATTCAAAATGCGGCGTGTCCCCGCGCACCACCGCGCCCAAAGCGATGATCGCGTCGCAATGAGTCGCCAGAATCTTGGCTGCCATGGGCAATTCCCAAGCTCCGGGCACCTTTACAAAACTGATATTTTCATGCCTGCATCCATGTTTCTCGAGTATTTCCAAGGCGCCTTTGGCGAGCTGCTCAGTGATGAACTCGTTGAACCGGCTGACCACCACACCGATGCGCAAATTGCTGGCGTCGAGCGATCCTTGGAATGTTTGATAAGGCATGAAGCGGCGTCGGCGCGCGGAGGGTGCGGGCACTCGCTATGGGATAATCCGGTTTTTACTCCGTCTCAGTCTACCGCACCATGGATCCCCGCTTCGTACGCAATTTCTCTATCATTGCGCATATCGATCACGGGAAATCGACACTAGCCGATCGACTTCTCGAATATACCGGCGCGCTTTCTCAACGGGAAATGATGGACCAGGTGCTCGACAGCATGGATCTGGAACGCGAGCGCGGCATCACGATAAAAGCCCATGCTGTTCGCTTGAATTACAACGCGGACGACGGAAACGCGTATGAGCTGAACTTGATCGATACACCAGGTCACGTGGATTTCACTTACGAAGTCTCCCGTAGCTTGCAGGCATGCGAAGGAACGCTGCTGGTTGTTGATGCCTCGCAGGGAGTGGAAGCGCAAACTCTGGCCAATACTTATCTCGCGCTGAATCACGACCTCGAAATTATTCCGGTGATCAACAAAATCGACCTGCCTTCTGCCGAGCCGGAACGGATTCGAGAACAGATCGAGCAGGTCATCGGATTGGATGCAAGCGATGCGATTTTGGCCAGCGCGAAAAATGGCATCGGCATCAAGGAAATCCTGGAAGCGGTTCTGCACCGAATTCCTGCGCCGAAGGGTGACCCGAACGCTCCTCTGCGCTCTCTGATTTTCGATTCCTGGTTTGATCCTTATCGTGGGGTGATTATTCTGACCCGGATCGTCGACGGCGTGCTGCGTAAGGGTCAGAAAATCCGTCTATGGTCGAATGCGAAAACTTTTGAGGTGGAGGGTCTCGGGTTTCAATCCCCGAAGCCGATCGCATGCGACGAACTGACTGCCGGAGAGGTCGGATTTGTATTCGCGAATATCAAAACGGTGTCCGATGCGCAAATTGGCGACACCATCACGGAGGATGCAAATCCGGCCGCAGAGCCGCTGCCTGGCTTTCAGGAAGTGAAGCCGATGGTGTTCGCCGGGTTGTATCCGGTGGAGTCGCATGAGCATGGTCTGCTGCGTGACGCGCTCGAAAAATTGCGCCTGAACGATAGCGCGTTCAGCTTCGAGCCGGAGAATTCGGTTGCGCTCGGGTTCGGGTTTCGGTGCGGGTTCCTTGGTCTATTGCATCTCGAAATTGTTCAGGAACGGCTCGAGCGCGAGTTTCAGATCGATCTGATTACCACGGCGCCTGGAGTTCGATATCGCGTAACGACAACCAGCG
>JAFASD010000046.1 GCA_019244945.1 Acidobacteriaceae bacterium
GCAATTTGTCCAGGCGAAATCGATTGCGCAGAGGATCCAGTGAGTTTGGCGTGTCTTCTATACTGAAAGAGCCCCGATTTCAGGGGACCAACTAGCTACAACTACAGGGTCGACTACGATCGACGCGACCAAGGGGAAATCGGCTTACGATTTCCCCTTTCGTGTCTCTACAGCCGAGTGGTCCGGTTTGGTTTTCCGGATTGCCTCGGCAATGGCGTTGTCGATGTACGGCTGCGCAGGGCACGTCGGGCTCGGGCGACTCCACGGCAGTTCTCCCAGGCAGTACTCTACAGCAAACAGAGTAGCAGCGTAAATTGTCAACGCAAAGTAGAAAGATCCCCAATTCCGCAAAGTAGAAAGATCCCCTGGTGGGAGTGATCCCGCCGGAGCCGCCCGTCGCGTTTGACTCTTGCCATAAGCGCACGGAGGAGGCAAGGGCGCGCGAAGCGCGGCGGAGCGAACCCTTGCGGCCGAGTACGGTTGTGGCATTCGCACAAGATTTGACGGGCGGCTCTGGCCGGATCACGGTGATCCTGCTGGTGAGCTCTGAGCAATCTTGCGCTCGGCGCATTTCTCTGGATCGCCTACTACGAAGTGTTTCATCCATTCACGATTTGGTTTTCCTGGTCGGCGGGCCACGGGTTTGTTTTTGCTACCCGCCACCTCGGTGATCGGCTGCTTTGGTTGACAAGCCTGCAACGGCAAAGTTCTGCCTTCGAAGCAGGCAACCATCCGGCCATCCAGCCGTTGCTCCACTCGGACACGCGCTTTGCGCAAGCGCGGACGCGCTAGTGCGAGCGGGACTTGATAATGCTGTCCTAACCAACTGATGGTGTAGTCATTGGTTACCGTCCGCTCTTCCACATAACTCAAAATGGAGGCCAGCTGCTGATCTTTCCGCAATGGTTTATGCGCGTCTGTGCTGCACGCTGGTGCACGTTGGAAGCGCCGGTTCCACTCCTCCAGGTACACTTGATCGAGAAACTCATTGGCCGCTTCCGCGCTCTGAATGTCGGCCCGCCGTAGCGCTTTTACCAGCCGGTCTTGTAGCGTTCCGAAGCAGCGCTCAACCCGCCCTTTGGCTTGCGGAGAATGCGCCGCAATCCAGCCAATACGCAGCTCTTCCAATGCGCGCCCGATCTGCGTTTTGCCCGGCTCCTCCGGTAAGTGCTTGTTATAGTGCAAGCGCCGATTGATGTGGAACAAACTCGCCTTGTCGGTGTAGAACTCGCCCGGCCGTCCGTGACGCTCCAAATACAGCCACAACAAACGCATGTTCTCGGCCGTCGAGTCACTCAAGGCGAAGCGCGCCGTGAGCTCATTAGTCGCGTCATCGATCATGGCGATCAGGTACAGTTTCGGACCGCGGCCTTCCAGCCAATCATGTTCGCTGGTATCCCACTGCACTAATTCCCCGCGCCGCGCGCGGCGTGGACGCCAGCCGTGCACTTTATGTACTTGGGCTCGCTTCGCTCGCCACAGCTTAGCTGCGCGCATCCAAGTTCGCACCGTCTCACGACTCACCTCAATCCCATGCTGTTCAGCCAGCATCTCTGCTGCCTGGGTGGGCCCGTAGTCGGGATAGCGACTACGAATCAGCTCTACCGCTTTCTTCTGAGCCTCCTCCCCGATCCGCCGGTTCGATACCCGTCCTTTTAGACCGTGTAATACACCGCGATCGCCTTGCTCACGCAATCGCTGGATCAGCTTCTTCACCCAGCGCCGGCTCAGCTTCAGCTCTGCCGCCGCCTGCCCCTGGGTTATCTGTCCCTTCTTGGCCGCTTGCAGCACCTGCAACCGATCCCTCTCTTCCCCGCTAAGCAATAGCTCGTCCACCTTTCTGCTGTCTGCTTACCAGGGGATCTTTCTACTTTGCTATCTGGGGATCTTCTCACTTTGCGCCGACACAAGCGGGTCGGATGGTTGACACTCCCGCCGGTACCCCTGCTATACTCGAAAAGTTTGGCGAGTTGATTCTTCGGCCTCCGTGCTACCGTGCCTGCTCACAGGCATCCGGCCGGAAGTCGGGCCCCGCTATCGGACCAGTTTCGCTGGACTTCGGTATGGGCCAATACCCGAAGCAGTTACCCTCGCGTTAGTCGAGCCGGGCCCTGAAAAGGGTCTAGCTTAAACAAAAACCGGGTCGGTGAACACACTATACCGGCCTCTTGCATGAATGTCGACAGCCCGACGCTGGTCGTGGTTGCCCGATACGTGAACGTCCAAGGATTTGGACTTTTAAATATTTGAGTTAGTTCGAAGAGCAC
>JAFASD010000198.1 GCA_019244945.1 Acidobacteriaceae bacterium
TCGTCTTCGAATTTATAGCCGGGGCCGCCGCGTCCCGTGCCCGTGGGATCGCCGCCTTGAATCATGAAGTTCGCAATGACGCGGTGGAATGTGGTTCCGTCATAGAAACCTTCCTGCGCCAGAAAGACGAAGTTATTGACGGTTTTAGGCGCCTCCTTCGCAAAAAGGTCCGCGACAATTGTTCCGCGTGACGTTTCGAACGTGGCCGTATACTTTTTGGACACATCAATCTTCATCGGCGGCGGAGCCGAGTATTGTTTGCTCATCACCCCAGTGTAGGGCAGCCTCCATAAATTCCAGCAATCCGCAGTTCATCCGCTACACTAAGGAGTTTGAGTTTGCATTCGGGGTGTCAGTATCCAACAGTCCAGCGCTGAAACCAGCCTGAGACATGCAACGTCAGGGGAGTGTCGCGATCATGGAAAGGACTCGTTTTTAGATGATCCATCACAGGCTTAGAAGCCTGCGCATGTCAACATCGGGAACTTGTATTATTCCTAGTTTTTTCGTTCTGCTCGCGGTCTGTCCCGTTTGGGGAGATCAGCAGACGCAGCCTCCCGCACCGCAACAGCAAAATCCCCCGCAACAGCAAAATCCGCCGCAGCCGCAAAAGCCGCCGAACCCTTTTGAAAATGTTCCGGAACAACAGCCTGCTCCGACGCAACCGCCCAGCCCTTCGGCCACGCAGGAAGCGAAACCTGCGCCGGTTGGAGAAAACATCATTGAAGGTATAGATTTCCGCGGCCAGCACAAGGTGCCGCAAGATACGCTGCGCGCGCTTATCTTTACAAAGAAGGGCGATGTTTACGACGAAGAAGCGATCCATCGCGATTTCATCTCGTTATGGAACACGGGCCGCTTCGATGACCTCAGAGTGGAAAAGGAGAAAGGGCCGAATGGTGGCATTATTCTGCGTTTTGTTGTGACAGAGCGCAGAACGGTTCACACGATCGATTACACTGGCAACAAATCGATTACCAAGTCTGAGATTCTGGACCGTTTCAAAGACCGGCACGTGGCGCTATCGCCCGAATCGCAGTACGATCCCGGAAAAGTGCAGCGCGCCAAGAACGTTCTGCAGGAGTACGAGGCCGAAAGAGGTCACCAATACGCGACCGTGACGCCGCAGATCCGCCAAGTGCCTCCAGGCGGAGTGGACATCACATTTGCCATCGACGAAGGGCCAAAGGTGAAAGTCGGCCACATCATTATTGATGGCAACAGCGCCTTTAGCTCGAGAGATGTCATCCGGGCGATGAAGAATCTCAAGCCGATCGGCATTCCGCATTCCATACTCTTCGAGAATCTATTTGCGCGCACTTACGACTCCACTAAGCTGGACGAGGACTCCGAGCGCATCCGCCAGTTCTATCAATCCAAGGGCTACTTCGAAGCCCGCGTCATCAATCATTCCGAAAGGGTGTACGACGTTTACGGACAGGGCATTAAGGTTCCGATCTTTAATCCAAAGAAGCCGGGCAAGCGGGTGGACATCACCATGGTGGTCTCCGAAGGGGATAAGTACACTCTTCGCAACTTCAATTTTGTGGGGATGAAGTTGTTCCACACGCCGGATCTGATCGCCCGCAGTGTTTTCGGGATGGCCCCAGGGTCGGTGTTTTCCACGGAGAAACTACAGAAGGGTCTGGACAACCTGCGCAAGCTCTATGGAAATTTCGGGTATATCGATTTTGTCCCCTCGCCCGATCCCGAGATCGCGCCCGGTGTGAAAGACCAGATTGACCTTACGATCGACGTGGACGAAGGCCATCAGTTCTTCGTTCGCCGCATCGATTTCCAAGGCAATACTACGACGCGCGATCGGGTCATTCGGCGTGAATTGCTCGTGGACGAGGGCGATCTATACAGCCAACAATTGTTGGACACCAGCATACTCCGGTTGAACCAGCTCGGATTCTTTGACCCGCTGAAGCCCGAGGATGCCTGGACCATTACACGCGACACCAAAACCAACACGGTTGACCTTCTACTAAAGGTCCATGAGCGAGGGAAGAATTCGATTCAATTGCAAGGCGGCGTGTCCGGTATATCCGGCAGCTTTATCGGCGCATCTTATTCCACCAACAACTTTTTGGGTCTGGGCGAGACTCTGAGCTTAAGTGCCCAGATCGGGACGCTGCTCGACAACATTACATTCGGATTCACCGAGCCTTATCTGTTTGACAAGCCGATTCAGGCAGGCCTCACCATTTTTTACCAGCGCTACAGCTACAACCAGGGACAGCAAGCCTCGATCCTGGCTGGCCAAAATCTAATTTCGTACTACAACTCACTGGGCACGCAGAACCTGCTCAATTACGTTTCGAACGGCCGAGGTTTTACCACATTCGTCAGTTATCAGTTGAAGCGCAGCTTTGCCCGCGTCGGGGTCAGCTACGGCTATAGCATTCAAACCTTGACGCCGCTCACAACGGCTGCTACCTCGTACTTCGACTACCTGGATTTTGAGGGGGTCGGCGGTCCCAACTCTTTAAGCGGTATTCGCACGAGTACTATTACGCCGACTTTCTCGTACAACACGGT
>JAFASD010000276.1 GCA_019244945.1 Acidobacteriaceae bacterium
CCCGTGGCCGCCCGGCAAAATGGCCAACTGGGCGTGAGGCAGCAGTTGGAATAACGCCAGCGCATGCTTCGGAAGCACCACATCCTCGTCGCCATCGAGAACTAATGTTGGTGCTTGGATTGCATGAATATCAGAGTCGCTGAAATCTCGGAAATCCAGCATCCTGGCACGATCCTTATCGAACATCACTTGAAGTCCTTTTGGATCCTGGCTGGCCTTTAGATAGGCGTTTTTCAACGGCTCCGGCATTTCGTTCAAAGTCGCGCGCTGCAGACCTTCAAAAAAGTCAGCCCGCATACCATCGCGTTTGTAGGGCGTAGAGGCCAGGACCAGCTTATTTACCATTTGCGGATGCCGGATCGCGACCTGCAATGCGCTCATGCCTCCGTTGCTGAAGCCCATAACGTCTGCACTTCCGATATGTAGTTGCTTAAGCAGCGTGGCAACGTCATCGGCATCCTGTTCAAAACTAAGAGGACGGTCGATGTCTTTGGTACGCCCATGTGCCTGTAGTTCAACCGCAATCACCTCGCGCGATTGCGCAAATTCCGGCAAGATGCGCCCAAACGTGGAGTCTATCGTCGAGCCACCCCCGTGGATTAGAAGAAGTGGACGATGGTCGCTACCGACATGGCGCTCATGAATTTCGTAATACATCTGGAGACCATTCACGTAAGCGTATCTTTGTTCCGTTTTTATTTCCATGCTCTTTCCACGTCCGTTCGAAGTTGCGTTCCCAGCCGTCATCCCATGCGCGAGCACTATCATCGCGATCGCGGTCACCGCGACCATAAGGTTGGCCTGTCGCCCTATAAAGTCTATTCGCATCCACCTTGCTCGTCCTTGCCGCTCCCACATAGATGACGCGAATGGATGACCCCGTCGCGCCCGAATCGAGCCAGCGCAAGCACCTTCCTAAGTTATCCTGATGCGGATGCCCTATCTGCGTTCTCGCCATTCCTCGGCGATCCCCCTTCTCCCACTGCTCGCCATTTTCCTAACAAGCTTTGCGCAAAGTAGCTTCTCGCAGGCACCCGCTACTTCGCCTCGCCAAATAGAATCAACCCAGGATCTTACCGCTCGTATGACCCCGGACCAAAAACAGCAGTCTGATCAGGCGATGAACGCCTTCCACCAGCAACGCTATCCCGACGCGCTCGCGATGTTCAAACAACTGCTGCAGCAGATCGAGGGTGATGCGGTCCTCTCGAAGTTCGCGAGCGAAGCAGCGCTCAATACTGGGGACCTCACGTTTGCCTTGAATCTCCTGAAGCCCCTGGCCAGCGCTAATCCAGACGATTGGCGAGCCGCCGCTCTCCTGACTCGCGGCTGCGCCGAATCAGGCGATACGACTTGCCGCGATTCAGGCATCGCGCATATGCTGGATTTGCACCGTCGCGGCATCACCCCTCCAGGCATGCAGCAGTATGTATTGGAACGAATCAAACTGGGTGAAAATACAATCCTGATCCGCACGTCTGTCGAACCCTGGGGGCCTTACAAGATTTACGATTTGGCCCAAGTCTTCAACAACGAGGGCAAAATTTTTCTTCGTATAACCATAGAAAGCAGCGATTTCGATCAAAGCTTCTTCGCCGACCAGCATCCCAAAGAAGCATCCCAAGGCCTCCGCAGCTTCTCTCTCGATGCTTACCGCGAGACCGGATTGACCCCCGACGGCAAACGCACTCAGACCCACTACACCTTCAAAATGTTTGTGGGCCAACCGCCATACGAGACCATCCGGCAAGCATTCATCGACATTGCTACAGGCAAAAGTCATCCCATGACGAGCCGCACGCACCTCGTCGTCCCATGAAGATCCTCACCGCCGCCGAAATGCGGGATGTGGACCGCCTCACCATCGAGCGGGGCATCCCCGCTCTTGTCCTCATGGAAAACGCCGGCAATCGCGTCGTCGATTTTCTCCGGGAAACGTTTGCCCCTCTCTCCACTCACCGCGTCGCCATCGTATGCGGCAAAGGCAACAACGGCGGCGACGGTTTCGTCGTTGCGCGCCAGCTCTTCACACGCCGGCTTTGCCGCGAATTGATCGTCCTCGAACTCTTTGACCCGCAGACACTGACCGGTGATGCTCTTCAAAACCGGCGAATGCTCGACGTGTGCGGCTGCCCCGTCACGCGCGAATTCAAAAACGAAGCCAATCTCGCCACCATCGTCGTCGACGCGGTCCTCGGCAGTGGTCTGAGCGGGCGCGCAAAAGGTCCGTCCCTCAATGGCATACGGCTGATCAATGATCGCTTTCCGCTCGCCAAAAGAGTCGCCGTCGACATTCCTTCCGGTCTGCCCTCAGACGAAACGAACCCAACGGGCGAGTTCGTTCGGGCCGACTACACCGTCACCTTCACCGCTGCAAAACGAAGCCAATGCCTATCCCCGATCTACGAGAAAGTGGGTCAGTTAACAGTAGTCCCCATCGGCAGCCCAGCAGAACTCTGCGAAACAAACCCAAATTACAAGCTGAATCTAACCACGCCTTGCGATCTTTCTCCTCTATTCGCAAAGCGACCCA
>JAFASD010000341.1 GCA_019244945.1 Acidobacteriaceae bacterium
GTCTTCGGCAACGGCATCTATGATACTGAGACGGCCTCTGGTTCTCCAAATGTGACTTCGTTGGGAGAAGAAGTTGGGGGCGGCGTTTCAGCTTCGCACTTGTTCCGCGATGGCTCCCTTTCTTTGAGCTATCGCGGCGCTTACCGGAACTATAGCAACTCGACTTTCAGTAGCGGGACCGATCAAAACCTGTCATTTGGAGTCAGCAAGCAGCTCACCAGAAGATGGGGGATCTCCTTTTATCAGGCAGCCGGTATTTATCTCTATGGTGGCACCTACTTCAGCGTAGAGCCCGTTGGATCGAATTTCGTGGAAACGAACCCCTTCAGCCCCGAGACCAAATTCCTGAGCAGCGGCTTGTCAGTTACCTATCAGCAAACGCGCCGCCTGAGCTATTCATTCTCGGGTGATTTTTTTCTAAACAGGTATAACTATGGCGGGGCTATCGGTACGACCGGTACAGCAGGTACCGCCACTATGCAATACCGTGTTACCAGGCGTACGACTGTTGGCGGCGGATACTCGCGTAGCTATTATGTCTTTCAGCACTCGGCAGGTAGCCTACAGGCCGATAGCTATTTTCTGACCCTCTCGCATCAGTTCTCGAATCGATGGAACGCAAGCGTCAGCGCAGGCGCCACTCGAACTAACAATGTAGGAAGCATTCTTATCCCTGTCTCTTTCATTACCAACGGGCAGATCACGACCGGATATGTCACAGGACACTATAACGTGACAACCACTTTCCCCAGCTTCTCAGGTTCGGTCACGCACAACTTCCACCGGACGTCGTTGTCCGTCAACGCCGGCGAAGGTCTCAGTCCCGGCAACGGGTTCTTGATTTCCTCGCGTAGTTTCTACGTGAACGGATTCTATTCCTACTCCATGCGCGGTTCAAGCCTGGGCTTTGGCGGGACTTATACACGCTATACGAGCATTGCCAACTCGGTCTCGAGTGCCTTCACTACTGTCTCGTTTGTCGCTTCCTATTCGAGAGTTCTCACGCGTTATTTTGGGGTCAACGTGAATTACAGCCTGATTAACTATCCCCAATTCGGGGGACGGTCCGACAATCGGATCACCTTCGGAGCCTTCTTCAGCTCCAAGAGTATTCCCATTACGTTGTTCTGAAGATCGCATTTCACTGCATCTTCGAGCCGCTCGCGATAATAGAGTCGTATCCCTGCAATGCGGCTCGCATGTGCCCGCCTTTTCTCTTGGTTCGAGAAGAAAGCGACAGTCGTAACGGCGTCGCCGGTTCTCGCCGCCGTTGCGGCTGAACAGTTTTCTCTCGCTCAGCGCAGCAAAGGCCTGGAAACGTGGGAACGCCCGCACATCTATGGCATCGACGCGTGGCTCAAAGAGTGTTGGCAGGAAGCTCGCTATAACGGCAGCGATATTCAAATACTGCTCTCTCCAGCGCAAGAGCGCGTGGTTTGGCAGAACATCATAGAACAGGAAGAGCCAGATCTCTTCGATGTCAACGCTACCGCGAGTCTCGCAAGAAATGCCGCAAAGCTGATTGCCGAGTGGCATATCCCGTTAACAAGCAATCTCTGGAGCGATCATCAGGACGGACAACGGTTCATGCGCTGTCTCAAGCTGTTCGCCGCCCGCTGTCGAGAGGAATCGTGGATCACGCGTTCTGATCTGTGGAGTTTGCTTCCGCGCTGGCTCGAAAAAGGCCGCTTCAGCCCCGGCCTGACGGTTTTTTTAGGATTCGATACGGTGACGCCCGCGCTTCAGCAGATGAAAGAAGCACTCGGGTCTTCCGCTGCTATGGAGGATTTCGAACCATCCAGGGTTGCGGGTGCAGCGCCTGCGAAATGCTGCACCGACTTCAACCAGGAAATCGAAGAGCCTGCTCGATGGGCAAGAGACGCGTTTGAACAGCGCATGGATTCAGTTGCGGTCTTTGTCCCGGATCTGCCCACGCATCGTGCGCTCGTCGAGCGCGTATTCCAGGAAGTTTGCTATCCGTCCGCAACTCTTCCCTTCGAGCATGATTCGGTGTTCCACGTCAATTCAGCCCCGCCGTTGAGCGACCATCCACTCATCGCGAGTGCGCTCTTGCTGCTCGACCTCGGTCGCCCTCGCATCGATCACGCCGACGCCTGCGCAATTCTTCGCTGCCCCTTCATCATCGGCGCGGCTGAGGAACGCAGCGCCCGCGCGTTCGCCGATCTGGAGCTGCGAAAGAAACGCGCGCTCGATGTCTCTTTGCGAGACATGGAACTAGCCTCCCAAAACTGCACGCTACTTCGCTCAGTTTGGCTCGACGTGCGGCACGTCCTTCACGCGAAAGCGGAGTCTCTCGAACTGCCGGCCTGGAGCGATTTTATGGGCAAAATACTCGAAGCAGTCGGATGGCCCGGCAGTTCTCATCTCAATTCGCAGGATCATGAACTGGTCGACAAGTGGAACGATGCGCTTTCCCGTCTTGCTTCGCTCGGTCTCGTTTCCGGACCGGTTTCTTTCGATACTGCGCTTTCTCACTTGCGCCGCTTGCTCTCGCGACGCGATATCGGCCGGGGAGACTGGCTATCGCCCATTCAGATTCTTGACGCGACGGATGCCCCCGGCCTCGAATTCGGTTCTGCCTGTATTACCGGCTTGGGTGTGGAGACTTGGCCCTCGCGGGCGAGCCTGAATCCCCTAATACCGCTGAAGCTACAACGCGCGCATAACGTCCCTGGGAGTTCGCCACAGACCCTCGACCGGGAGAATGAGCGCGCGACCGAATCGCTATTCCGCGTAGCGCCTGTCCAGCTTGCAACGTACTCCGGTCGTCTGTCATCTTCGGCCGAGGGATTCGTGACGCGTCTTGACAAGCATCCGCGCTGGTCCGGCAAATTAGCGCGCCAATCCTACACACCGGCTTCGCTTGATGAACGTGAGGACGAGACTGGTCCGCCCTATGTAGAACAGGAAGGTACACGAGGTGGAATCAGCATCATCAAGGCGCAGTCGCTATGCCCATTTCGCGCCTTTGCCGAGTTTCGCCTCGCGGCGAGGCCGGCTGAAGATGCATGCCTAGGCTTCGACAGTCGAGACCGGGGGCTGTTTGTCCATAAAGCGCTTCAGATCGTTTGGGCTAACCTGCAGACCCAAGACCGGCTCCGCGCCGCAACGACAGGCGAGCTTCAAGCCATCATCCATGACGCCGTGATTCAAGCCGTCCGAAACGATGAATTCAGTCCCTTTCACCTGGTTGTCAGCCGGACCGAACGCGAACGCCTCGAGAAATTGATTCTCGAGTGGCTTGAAGTCGTCGAGCGTGGCCGCAAAGTTCCATTCGCTATTGAGACTGTTGAGGAGGCTCGCGATTATGACACGGCAGGCTTGCATTTGCGTCTGCGCGTCGACCGCGTCGATCGCCTCAAAAATGGCAAACTGCTTCTGATCGATTACAAGAGCGGGCAACAATCTCGTAACAGATTGGAGTGTCCGCGACCAGCCGAGCCGCAACTTTTGGTCTATGCGTCAGCGATCGGCGCTGAAGTGGATGGCGTCTTCTTCGGCGAAATCAAGGCTCGGGATGTACGGGCTGTCGGCTTCGGGCGGGAACGACATTTCTCTGGATCAGCCGCCGAAGTGAGAAAAGACTGGAATTCATTTTTGGCGAATTCGCAGGATGAGATTGAGCGCCTCGCCAGGCAGTTCGTCGACGGCTATGCGGCTGTCGACCCGGTTCACAACGCGTGTCAATACTGCAGTGTCAAGCCGCTTTGTCGCGTCAACGAAATCAGCAGAACAGAACAGGAAGACGAGTGAGCGGGGA
>JAFASD010000171.1 GCA_019244945.1 Acidobacteriaceae bacterium
GTCGCATTCGTAGAAATCCCCGCAGAGACAACCTCGGGCAAAGCGGCGATGCGTTGCCGCAATTGATCGAAGTAAGTCGCACGAGCTTGCCACGTTCCATACGTATTTTCGTGAACGGGAATGCCCACCGACATGACGTTTTTCGGATCGTAACCGAGCTTGGTGTGTCTCAATTCCAGAAATCCTGCCGCGGCTGTTCCCGCAGCGGTGAGCAACAGCAGCGTCAGCGCTAGCTGAGCGGCGACGAGAGCGTTATGCGTGCGCTTGCCTCTGACATTTCCAATGAGACGCTTGCCGCTCGCGGCGATGATTTGCGCAATTTCCGGACGCGAGAAGCGCAGCGCCGGTGAAAGTCCAAAAAGAATGCCGGTGAGCACAGCCAGAGCGACGCAGAAACAGAGAACTGGGAGATTGATGGTAATGGCGGCTTCGTGAGGAAATGAGCCCTCAGGAAGCCATCTCTTCATCAAAGAGACGTTCCCATAACTGAGCGCGATTCCGAGAAGTGCGCCCGCAAGAGAGAGAATGATTGACTCGGTTAGTAACTGCCGCACGATGCGGCCGCGATTGGCGCCCATGGCGCCCCGAATGGCTAACTCGTGCTGACGGGCTGTGCCGCGCGCCAGCAGAAGGATGGAGACGTTGCCGCAACCGATGACAAGCAGCAATGCGACAGCAACAAATAACAAGGCGAGCGTTGTGCCCAGACGCTTTACGAAGTGCTCATTTAAGCCTTGGACCTGAGTGCGGAATTGCTTGGGACCGTGCCAGTGAGGGTCTTTCGCAAATTGCTGGAGCAGGGCTTGGAACTCTGCATTGGCGGCTGCGTGAGTGACTCCCGGCTTCAATAGGATCAGCGGAAAGAAGTTTTTGACCGGATCCAGTGTCAAGCGCAGCGGGAGGTACACGTCGGGCTCGTCTCCCCAAGTGAAACGGTCTGGCATTACGCCCACTATGGTGTAGGTTTTATGTACCAGTTCGAGGGATTTACCGAGAACTTCAGGGTCGCCGCCGAAGTGCCTTTGCCAGAATTTATAGGTGAGAACGGCTACAGGTTGGGGATCCTGTCCTGGCGGAGCATCCGACGAGATCAATTCACGGCCCAGCAGAGCCGGAACACCGAGAAGAGTCATCGCGTTTGGAGTGAAATACACGGCTTCGACATCCTCGGGAACATCTTTGCCTGTGATGATGAGATCCCAATCGTTTTGCGCAGCGACGCTTTCGACCGCACGAGCCTGACGAAAGATCTCGACTTGCGGTCCCGTGAGATTGATCCAATTTTCACTGCCGGCCGGATCAATCACGATCAGGTGAACCATGCGCTTCGAGTACGCATAGGGATACGGATTCATCAGGACGCCATAGACAACGCTGAACACCGAGGTGGTGGCGGCGATGCCGAGGGCGAGCGAAATCACCGCCGTGAATGCGAACGCCGGACTCTTCCATAGTTGCTGCAAGGCGTAGCGGATGTCTTGAAAGAGCGAATCCATGAGTTTCCTCGGAATAGCGGCTGCACGCGCCCGGCCACGCGGGTGCGCGAAGACTACAGGCCCACCAATACAGTAGCGCGCCGCGGGTGTGTCCACTGTTCGTGATCGGGCAAAACGTGTTCGCTAACGGACAGTGCGGAAGGCACACTATCGAACAAATATTTGTCCACGGGTGAAACGTTTCAGTCTCGGCCATCACATAGAGAAGTCACCCAGCAAAACGTTTCGAGAGGAGCTTGCATGATAGTTATCGTTATTTCTTCAGACGATCGGATTTTGTTTGCAGAAGTGCGAACACAGTTTCCCAACGCGAGGATTATCCGCCTGAGGGAAACATTGACGCCCGAGCGCTTAATTGCTGAGTTCAGCGCGGCCGGGATCCGTCAACATTCCGTCGAGCGATTGAATTTCAGTGGCGTCAACGTCAGTTCCCTGCCCTACCCGGGCTTGCGCGGCCTGAACGTGTTTTTCCAACAAGGAGCGCTGGTGGATTTTCTAGACTGCGTTTACAGCGGAACCGCGCAAATGTTGCGCGAGGCCGTTCAACGATATTGTTCAGCTACGGGCGATGTCAGGTACCTTGAGCCGCGTGTGAATAACCGCCGTGCGCCCCTGACGATTGCCTTACCGAGATAAGAAACAGCCTGGATAACCTGACGCTGAAGCGTTCAGAACCCCTGTATACTTGAAGCGCCATGCGCCGCTTCCTGCTCTTGCCCACGCTTTTGTTCGCTCCCCTTCTGGGTCTGTGCGCGACACTAGAAATCTCTGAGAACCCCTGGAAAGTGGTCAGCGGGACGGCAACGCTCGATAGCGGCGTGCAGCACGAAGGTCATGCCGCTGTTCGGATCGAGCCCGGGAACGACGGTCAAGAAGCCCGCGTCGAACTGATTTCGCAAAAGCTGATTCCGGGTAAACGATACGTGCTCAGCGGTTGGGTGCGTACGGCAGACGTTGCGGTGAAAGACCGCGCGCGGTCGCCTATCGCGATTGGAGCGACATTGTCGATGGCCTCCATGCCCTTTGATGTGCACTCCGCTTCCCTTGCAGGCACGCGGGACTGGACAGCAATGAAACTCCCCTTCGTCGCGGTCGCGCCAAATGATCCCATTGTGCTCAGCGTGGGCAATGGCGGGACCTGGGCCGGAAAAGCCTGGTTCGCAGACCTCACAATCGACGGACCTGTGAACGAACTGAAATGGCCTTCGAAAGCCGCCCTCGAGACATATGGACCGGCTTACCGCTATCCGCAAAACGGCTGGATCTATGTGCACATCGAAGGCGAACCTTACCAGCGCGGATACCAGCATGGCCACCTATTGGCGCACGAAATTGAAACTTATCTTGAGCGATGCGCGGCGCAGTTGGATTCCAATTCTCCCAAAGAAGCCTGGCAGTGGGGGCGGACCACATCGAACGCACTTTTCCTGCGCGGCTTCGATCGGGAGATTCTTCAAGAAATGCGCGGCATAGCTGACGGTGCAGCCGATGCGGGCGCGAAGTGGGACGATCGCAAGGTTGACCTGGTAGATATAGTTGCCGCAAACACGATTACAGAACTTGGGGAGCTGCGCAGCGCGATGCCCATGACACCGACGGGTCTCGAAAGTCTACACCTGGAAAAGCCCACTTACTCCCAAGGCAAAATGCCTCTAACTGCGCGTTGTAGCGCGTTCTGCGCGACGGGCAAAGCTACGCGGGACGGCCGCATGGTAATCGCGCACATCACGATGTGGCCACTTACCTTAGCGGAGCAGACGAACATTATGCTCGACGTGCAGCCCAAGAGCGGGCACCGCGTGCTCATGCAGAGTTATCCGGGCGGCATACAAAGCGGCACGGATTGGTATCAGAACGATGTGGGTGTGGTTCTTACCGAAACGACTATCCGGCAGAGTCCATTTAATATCACCGGTTTACCCGTAGCTTTCCGTGCCCGAAAAGCAATTCAGTACGGCGACAACATCGACAAGGTCGTCGAGTATCTAGGCACAAAAAACAACGGGCTCTATACCAATGAGTGGCTGATCGGTGATGCGCAGAACGACGAAATCGCCATGTATGAGTTGGGTACCTATAAGACCCGGCTATATCGCAGCTCGAAAAACGATTGGTTCGGCGGCACGGAAGGATTTTATTGGGGAGACAACAACGCAAAGGATCTCGATGTGCGCCTGGAGTATCAGCCGGATCCGCTCGGCGCGCCGGCTCATGTGCCTTATGTACCGGCAGAGCGGGACCTGACCTGGCAGAATCTTTACGAAAAGTATCGCGGAAAAATCGATGAGCAGTTCGCCTATCTGGCGTTTCGAACTGCGCCTTTGGTGACCGCGAGCGCGATGGATGCGAAAGTTGCGACGGCGCTCATGGCCAAGAACATGATGGTGTGGGCGACGTTCGGCAAACCCAATCAGCGCGAGTGGGTTCCCGCGGAATGGGACAAAAAAGAATACGCCGGAAATCAAGGCCTGTACGCTGGC